>DASVKT010000140.1:0-4226 GCA_036385235.1 Candidatus Limnocylindrales bacterium
AGTCGTCGAACCTCCCCGCTTCGAGAGGCCCGCAAACGCCTCGCGGGTCAATGGCCCGAACCGGGTAGTCGATAGAAGGCTTGGAAGTTGCCGGTCACAGCTATGGACCGTCAGGTAGTACAGTCCTGGTTGACATTTCCCTCGGTCCGGCGTCCAATGGGCGTTCTGACGATCCTCCTCTCGGCCAAGGCAGTCGCCAGCCCTCACATGCAATGGTCTGGGAGAGCCGGATGGCAACCGACCAGCCAGATCGACGACTCGCGTTGCCGTTCCCCAACGCTTCTGGGGAGCCGCACTTCCGGCTGAGACTCCTCGGCGACTTCGACCTCGAATATGCACATAGCGCGATCGCGGTGTCGGCGTTTGGACAGCGATTGATTGCCTACCTAGCGATCGAGCAGCGACCGATTCATCGCAGCCACGTGGCAGGCGTGTTTTGGCCTGACGTTTCTGAGGGGCGCGCCAGGGGCAATCTGCGGACTCAGCTTTGGCGGCTTCGACTGCAGGATCGCCCGATCGTGGAAGATACCCACGGCTTCCTGTCGCTGACGTCAGATATTGCGATCGACGTCCGCGATCTCACAACGATGGCCCGTCGCGCGCTCGAATCGAGCGGCGAACCCGACGCGCGGCTGGCGGGGGCAATGGTGCGCTCCGACGACGTTCTGGTCGATTGGTCGGAGGATTGGGTTGTCGTTGAGCGAGAGCGCTTTCACCAACTCCGACTGCACACCTTGGAACGATTGTGCGGCGAGTTGGCGCTGCAAGGTGAGTTCGGCCAGGCCATCGAGCTTTGCCTTCGAGCGGTCTCATCAGAACCGCTTCGCGAGAGTGCTCAGCGCCAGCTGATTCAGGTCTACCTTGCCGAGGGCAACGGCGTGGACGCTCTTCGGCAGTTCCACGCATACGAGGCCCTAATTAGCGACGAACTCGGTTTGGATCCATCCGACGAGATGGCCGCACTTGTACGTGGGTTGAACCCGCGGCGCGAAACCTGACCTTCACCAGGACCCTGTTCTGCTGCGACGCGATGATCCGTCGCCTGCCCGTCCACTCGATCTCAGGCGTGACGTCAACGTGACGCTTTCGTGACGCCGGCTTGCGAGTATTGCCAGAGTCCGATTACGGCAGAGGTTCGTTGGCAGTTCCCCAGGTCGGCCGATTATCGGGAACCCGCGAGCCATCGCTGGTGGGAACCATCTCCGACTAGGAGACCAAGGAGCGGTAGGCCATGACCGGGCCTTCAGAGTCGCCGACCGGCGGACGTCGAGGCAACGTGAGAATGATGCGGACGAAGCCGGTGAGCCAGAAAGATGGCATGCCCGGTGCCAAGGCGAGCGGCGGCATGCCCGGTGCCGGCGGCATGCCCGTATCGGTCGCGCCGCGGACTCAGACAAGCGCGCTACCAAACCAAACGAGTGCGTAGCCAACGAAGGTCAGGTTGGCGTCCAGGTGGAGCCCCCTGGTCGGTGCTCCATTTGCCCGTGATGCTGGAGGCTGCGTGCGCGGCAAGAGTCGAGCCGAGCAGAACGGCGGCGGCTGACACGGCGAATCTGGGCATGTGCCGGGCCCAGAACCTGCGGCCTAAAGGAGCGTGATGGAAAAGGACAAGGGCACTCGTCTCCGTCCGAAGCGGGGCGCTTTCCCCACGCCCAGAGACGTACTCGACAGCGCCATACCGTACGAACCCGAAACACCCGGCCAACCAGGTCCAGGGGATCAGCCCGGGACGGGATCGGACTACTCGGCGGACTTTGGTGGTTCAGGCACCAGGAGAGGAACAACAATCATGAGTGACGACGCAGGCCCTCCCACAGGCGTCCCCAATGACGCGGGCTCCATGGGAATCCCCGGGACCCCGCCACCGCCCCGCGACGGCGGGATCGGTTCGCAGGCCGGCACGGGCAGCGCGCAGGTCGCCGCGGGCGGCGTGGGCACCCCCGGCACGCCACCCCCGCCGTCCGGCGGCGCGGCAGCGAGCGCGCAGTCCACTGCGGGCGGCGGCAAAGGAACACCCGGCACGCCGCCACCGCCCCCGAGCGGCACCGGCCGCGCCTCGCAGGCCGGCACAAGTGGCGCGCAATCGGCCACCGGTGATGTTGGCACCCCCGGTACGCCACCTGCGCCATCGGCCGGTACGGCAGCGAGCGCGCAGTCCACTGCAGGCGACAAGGGAACACCCGGCACGCCCCCACCACCGGCCGCGAGCGCCGGCGTCAGCTCGCAGCCCGGCACTGGCACCGTCGGCACCCCGGGAACGCCGCCCCCGCCATCGGGCAGATAGGCCCCCGCACGGCACGCCGCCGCGGTTCGGTGGAATCGCGTCTGAGTAGAACCGAAGTCCAGCAGTGAATTGAGAGAAGCCTAGTCCAGGGGCAGCGAGAGCGGCCTTCGCGACGCGATGGCTTTGCTTTGTCTCATCGCCAGCAGGAGGAACACGCGATGCCAGATACAACCGCTCCAAAGCGCGGAGCCTTGCCTACCCCGCGGAACATATTGGCGTCGGCGACGCCGCATGTCGCCGGACTCATAGGTGCACCGCCGCAATACATCGTCATCCCGCAGACGCTTTCGATGTGGGGCAACGACGTTCATGGCGATTGCGTCACCGCAGAGGAAGCCTTTGCCAAGGCCTGCCACCAGCCGGAGATCTTCATCGCTGAGCAGGAGGCCATCGGCTGGGCAACCCGCCACGGTGTTCTGGAGGGCGCCTACATCTATCAGGTGCTGGACTGGATGGTCGGCGATGGGTTCCATCAGGACGGCCAGATCTACGACGACGGCAGCCGCCAGTCGGTTGACTGGAAGACGTCCAGCATCCTCAAGGACGCCATCTCGCAAGGGCCCGTCAAGCTTGGCATTGCGGCCGATCAGCTATCGGGGGTCTGGCAGCAGCATAACGGCTGGTTCGCGACGGGATTTCACGCCGACGCCAATGAGGATCACAGCACCAGTCTCTGCGGCTACGGGTCGATCGCCTGGCTGGCGCAACAGCTCAACGTCCAGGTGCCGGCCGGCGTGGACGGGAGCCGGCCGGGCTATGCCATGTTTACCTGGGACACCATTGGCATCATCGACGAACCCTCGATGATCGCGATTACGCACGAGGCCTGGCTCAGGGTTCCCACAACTGTTATCGCCTCCGTTGAGGGCACGCGGATGCATGTCTGTGTGCGCGGCGGCGACGGTGCCCTGTGGCACAACTGGCAGACCGCGCCCAACAACGGCTGGAGCGGCTGGCACTCGCTCGGCGGCTGGATCGACCTGATCAAGGTGGCGACGAACCAGGACGGGCGTCTCGAGATCTTCGCGCGTGGCGGCGACGGCGCGGTCTGGCACAACTGGGAAGTGGCGCCGGGCGGCGGCTGGAGCGGCTGGTACTCGCTCGGCGGCTGGATCGACCGGCTCGATGTCGTCAAGAACGCCGACGGCCGCCTCGAGATCTTCGCGCGTGGCGGCGACGGTGCCGTGTGGCATATGTGGCAGACAGCACCCAGCAACGGCTGGAGCGGCTGGTACTCGCTCGGCGGCTGGATCGACCTGCTCAAGGTGGCGTCCAATGACGATGGCCGGATGGAGGTGTTTGCGCGCGGCGGCGACGGTGCCGTCTGGCACAATTGGCAGACGGCGCCCAGCAACGGCTGGAGCGGCTGGTACTCGCTCGGCGGCTGGATCGATCTGCTGGAAGTGTGGCCGGAGGCTCCCGGAAACCCGTAGGCGCGTCGGCCGTCCCGAAATCGCGTGTGCTGCATAGCGCAGCACACGCTCCGGCCACGACGATCAAGGCTGAGATAGAACGGCCCTTCAGGGGCCGTTCTATCGTCTGCAATATCAACGCATTACACGAGAATCCCGCCATTCAACCGGGCGTGGTTCGCACCCGTGCTCATCCTCACCCCCGCGGTGTTCGAGCTGCGCCTGAGCCACTCGGGAGCCGTCCTGGCGGGCCGTCGCATCCCGGCTCGACGCACCCAGCGAGCTTCGCCACGTCTCCCGGGTTTCCCGCGCCGGGGCGTCGGCGTATGCTCGGAGCCGGGAACGAGGGGGACAGCGTGGAGATTCGACGACAACAGGGCAGAACGCGGCCCGGGCCGGGGGGACGATCCCGGCCGGTGGGAACCGGGCGGACGACGTCGCACCGTGCCGACGACGAGCTCATCGCCGAGCTCGCTCCTGGGGCCGCCATCCTGCGGCCTGCCGACGCCGCAGCGCTCCAGCGCCTCGCC
>DASVKT010000141.1:0-9667 GCA_036385235.1 Candidatus Limnocylindrales bacterium
GCGGCCACACCGAATCGCTGCTCCTCGTCCACCACGACCATGCCCAGGTCACGGAAACGGATGTCTTTGCTGAGCAGCCGGTGCGTCCCGATAACGAGATCCACCGAGCCGGCGGCCAGCCCTTCCACCGTGATGTCCTGATCCTTGGTCGGCACGAATCGCGACAGCAGCCGGACGGTCACCGGATAGGCCGCGAATCGCTGGCTGAACGTTGAGTAGTGCTGCGCCGCCAGAACGGTCGTCGGCACGAGAACCGCCACTTGCTTGCCACCCTGGATCGCCTTGAAGATGCCGCGTAGCGCCACTTCCGTCTTGCCGTAGCCCACGTCGCCCACGACGAGCCGGTCCATGGGCCGGCCGGCTTCCATGTCGATCTTGACTTCGGCCACGGCCCGGAGCTGGTCGAGCGTTTCCTCGTACGGGAACGACATTTCGAGCTCTTGCTGCCACGGAGTGTCGGCCGGATAGGCAAAGCCCGGGGCCGAGGCGCGAGCGGCGTAGATCTCCAGCAACTCTTTGGCGAGGTCCGTGACCGCCTTCTTGACCCGTTGCTTGGTCCGGAGCCACTCCGCCCCGCCCAGCTTGGAGAGCGCCGGATTCTCCCCGCCCGAGTAGCGGCTGATGCGATTGATCTGCTCCACTGGCAGAAAGATCTTGTCTGTGCCGTTGAAGCTCAGTTCCAGATAGTCGCGCTCGTCGCCGACGGCGCCGCGCCGGAGCATCCGCTCGTAGCGGGCGATGCCGTGATCCACGTGGACAACGAGGTCGCCCTGGACCAGGCGCTCCAGAACATCACGGGGCACCACACGCCGCAGAGCCTTCGGCCGCCGGACGCGCACGGAACCGAACAGCTCGCGGTCCGTCACCAGAGTCAACCCATCCGGTCCGTCGGTGAAGCCGCCGTTCAAGCTGCGGCCTATGAGCGTCCGCGTGCCGGGCGGCGGCGCATCCACGATCCGATCCACGACGCCGGTCGGCAGACCCTGCTCCTCGAGCAGTTCGGACAGGCGCGGCGCCTGATCCGAGGCCAGCACCACGCGACTGCCTTCGGCGGCCCAACCGGTCACCGCCTCGGCCAGCCGGGCGGTCCGTGTCGGCGGCAGCGACGGCTCGCGCCAGCCGAAGAGATCACCCATCGGTGTGCCGCCGCCCGTTGGTGTCGCGGCCTCCGACTCCCAGGTGAGTTCCAGCGTGCGGCCCTTCAGCAGGCGCGACTTCCAGTCGCGCGGGCTGAGGTAGGCCTCGGGCCACTCCCCGGGGAGGTCGCCGCCGGCGACCAATTCCGTGCGGCGCTCCTGAGCCTGGCGCCAGAGAAAGTCGGCCGAGTCTGCGATGTCCGCAGGTTCATCCAGGACGAGGAGCGTTCCGGCGGGCACATGGTCCAGAGCTGTTGCGGGGCAGAGGACGGCGGCCCAAACCTCCGCGGCATCGCCGGTCTCGAGAGCACGCGCGGCGGCGCCGACGTCGTGCTCGTGGCCGGAATGGGCACCGAGTTCGCCCGTGCCGGCGTGGACGCCCTCCTCGAAGCGGGCCAAATCGGCGACGAGACGGTCCGGCAGTTTTGCCCGGCCGGGCAGACGCGAGACGCGGGCGCGGATTTCGGCCAGGCCGCCGGCGGGGACGAGGAACTCACTGGCGGGGAGCAGGACTACTTCGTCGATGGGGCGGAGACTGCGCTGATCCGTGGGATCGAAGACGCGCATGGAGTCGATCTCGTCGCCGAACAGCTCGATGCGGATGGGCAGCGGCGCGGCGGACGGGAAGACGTCCACGAGGCCGCCCCGGCGGCAGAACTCGCCGCGACCGGCCACTTCCTGGACGGGGTCGTAGCCGAGCGCCAGCAGGTCGTGGAGGAGTTGGTCCTGGCGGACGCGGGCACCCACTCGCAGCCTGCGCGGCTCGGCGGGTAATTCCTGGGGATCCAGGGTGTGCTGGAGAAGAGCCTGGACGCTGGCCACCATGACGCTGGCCCGGCCGGATCGCCACGCTGCCAGGGCGGCCACGCGAGCCGCGGTCTCGTCCCGGACGAGTTCGCTGCGCTCATATGCGAGAGCCGTCCGGGGCTCCAGAACCACGACCGCCTCCGGGTCACCGAGCCAGGCCTGGAGTTCCTCGGCCACTCGATCGCCGATCTCGGCGTCACGGGCAATCCAAACAACCCTCTCACGGGGCGTGTTCCCGATCGCCAGTGCCGCGGCCAGGTATGACTTGGCGCCATGCGGCACCGCCGCCAGAGACGCGTGGCGGCCACCGGCAGGCAACGCCCCCTCTTCCGCCCCGAGCCGAGTCCGCAGCGTCCCAAACGCGCCGCTGGCGTGCAACAGCGACGGCAGAACGTGCAGGTCCGGCAGCTTCCGAGCCGACGGCCCGGCCGCCCCACCCGGCCCGCCCGCGGCAGCAGCCGCGGCATTGACCACTGCCCGCGCCTCCTGCGAGGCCTGATAGGCGGCCTTGATTTCTTCGTCTACGTGGCGGGCTTTGCCCCGCCTGCCGCGCACTGAAGGCGCGGCCGGCGCCCTATCCCGCCGGATCGGAGCCCCGGGCGAGGTGACATCGGACGCGAACTCCGACTCGTCATCGGCGTCGTCCGGCATGTCCGCGAGGCCAAGCCCTTCCTCGCCCAGCGGATCGGCGGCGCCGCTGAGGGCCGCCTCGATCTGGCGGCGCATGGAGCGGCCGCCGCGCGAGTTCACTCCACGCCCTCCGGCGGCTTGGACTTGCGCCAGCCCGTCTTGGTGCGCCGGATGCCGTCGGGTCCGGGCGGGCCGTCGACTGCACCCGGAGGTGCCGATCGATCGTCGTCGGCCGGGCGCAGCTCAAAGGCATTGAAGTGATTCGCGGCCTTGTTCGTCCCATCGCGGGCCCATGCCTCCACGGCATCCGCCGCGGCATCGAGCAGCTCGGACATCCGGGCCTTCTCGCTCTTGGCGAACTGGCTCAGGACGTGATCGATGGCGTCCTGTCCCGGCTCACCGATCCCCACGCGGAGCCGGCTGAACTGCTCGTTGCCCATCTCCGCGATGATCGACTTGAGCCCATTGTGCCCACCGGCGCTGCCACCCTCGCGGAACCGCAGCTTGCCGAACGGCAGCGAAAAGTCGTCGCACACAACGAGCATCTCGACCATCGGCGCGTGCTCGCGGGCCAGAACCTTGCGCACCGCCAACCCGGACTCGTTCATGAAGGTGAGCGGCTTGACGAGCACCAGGTCCAAGCCGCGGTATCGTCCACCGACAACGGCCGACGAATCCCGAGTTCTGCCCTTGCCGCCCCAGCCGGCGCGATCGGCCAGCCGGTCCAGGACCATCCAGCCGACGTTGTGACGCGTCTTCTCGTATTGGGCGCCGGGGTTACCCAGGCCAACGACGATCTTCACCGCTGCTCCAGCATGGGCCGCCGCGCTTACCGCGCGACACGCAAAACTAGCCCTCAGCTCGGTTACACCGGATCGCCGCGGGCATCTCATCCGCTCAGCCGACGCATTCCTGCGTTGGCTTCTGCGCTTCTCGCTCACGCACCGACAGGTGCGCTCGCTGCGATGCTCGTCGCCGCCTTGGCTTGCGCTCGTCGGACCGGCGATCTGCCTCGCGTGACCGGTGCAACCGAGCTGATCCACATCGGAGGGCCTGAGCGGATGGTATCAGGAGCCGCGTTAGTCCCGGCCCGATAAGAGACCGCTCGGGGCGCCAGACGAGGCGTCGGCGGTCGGCCTACGCCTCTGACGCGGCCGGAGAATCTGCTCCCGAAACCAATGCATCGTGCGCCGCTTGATGCCCGTCGTGCGCCAGCGCCGCCATGAGCGTCCGCTCCAATGCCCGCATGGCCGCCTCTTCAACAGGCTCGGCGTGGTCCCAGCCGCAGACATGCAGGGTTCCGTGGACCGTCAGCAACAGCAATTCTTCTACGGCGGTCCAGAGAACATCGCCCGTGTTCCCGCCCCGGCCCTCTTCTGCCTGAGCCGCAGCCCGCTCGACTGAGACGATGATGTCTCCGAGATGGGCCCTCAAGCCGGGCGGCAGCGCGAATGCCTGCTTCAGAGCCGCGGCCACCCACGGATCACGCGCGGCCGCACCACCACGCTCGTGAGGTGCGAAAGCCTCGGGCGGGAAGAACGGGAAGGACAGCACGTCTGTGGCACCGGATACGCCCATGTGTTCGCCGTTCAGCTCGGTTAGCTCTTTGTCGTTGGATAGGATCACGCTGATGGACGCCGGACCCGAAGCCCCGGAGGCGTCCAGCGCGGCGCGAACGGCCGCAGCAACACGACTGCGGGCAACGACATGGGGCACTTCCGGGCGAACCGTGACGTCAATCCGGAATGGCGGGAGGTAGACCGATGAGGTCAGGCCCTCCACCGTCTCCGCCAGCTCATCGAGAGCCTCGACCAACGCCGGATCGAACGTGTCCTGGGCGTTCTTCGGAGGCTTGCTCATCGGAGGCACTCGTTGTTCTTGGGCCCGGGCGAGCCGATGTGTGATTCCCCCATGGGTGGATTGGCCTCCCTAACGCTGACCTTTGTCGCGCCACGCCCCTGGCTCGACCACCTCGTTCTGCGGATAGGCGATCCGCTGGTGGTACATCCCCAGAAGCTGTCCGACGAAGGCCTCTCGAATACTCTCCAGATCTCGAATAGTGAGATCGCATTCGTTGAGCTGGCCGTCGTTCAATCGTTCCCGAATGATGTGATCGACCATCGCTCGTATTGTGACCTCATCGCGACTGGAAAGTGAGCGCACCGAGGCTTCAACGCCGTCTGAAAGCATAAGGATTGCGGCCTCGCGCGACTGGGGTTTGGGACCACCGTGGCGATAGCGGCGCTGATCCACGGCGTCGGCGGCGGCCTTGCCGGCCGGCGTGCTCATCCCGCCCGCAGCCTTGGCTGCTTCGTCGCGGGCCTTGCCGTAGACAAAGCTCAGAATTGCCGTCCCGTGGTGCTGCGGAATGAAGGCGATCAGCGGGCTGGGAAGGCCGGCCTTGTGGGCCAGGCTCACGCCGTCGGAAACGTGCTGTCGCAAGATCGTGGCCGAGTCCGCCGGATCCAGCTGGTCGTGGATGTTCTCGCCGCTGGCCTGGTTCTCGATGAACGCCAGCGGGTTGGCCAGCTTGCCGATGTCGTGGTAGTACGCCGCCGCGCGAACCAGGAGCGGATCCGCCCCAACGGCCGAGGCAGCGCGTTCGCCCAGATTGCCGACCATCAGTGAGTGGTGGTATGTGCCCGGCGTCTCGATCAGCAGGCGTCGCAACAGCGGCTGGGAGGGATTGGCCAGCTCCAGCAATTCCGAGCCGGTCAGGATGCCGAACAGGTTGCCGAGCAGCGAGAAGCTGCCCAGCGAAATGATCGTGGCCAGAAGCGCACCGGCGGCCGCAACCGCCCAGAGCTGCAGCATCCCCGTCATGTCGTGCTGGCCGAGCAGCGCAAAGGTGCCTGCTACTGCCACGTTCACCGCCGCAACGGCGAGACCGGCCTGAACGAAGAAGTGCTGGCGCTCACCCTTGCGAATGGCCAGGATGCCGGCAAATCCACCCAGAAAGACGTACGCGGTCATCTCGACCGAAGAGCCGCTGACCGGGCCGGCGAGTATGGCCAGGGCGGCCAAGGCCACGATGCCGATACCGGAATCAAGCAGCAGTGTCAGGAGTATTCCGGCGGCGGCCGTCGGAATTGCATATGGAATCCAGGCGTAGCCACCCGACAGCTTCACGGCCAGAACCGCCAGAACGAAGATCAACCCGATCAGCGTCAGCGTGCGGCTCCGGACCCAGTATTCCGGGCGGAAGCGCCAGAGCCAGCCGAGCATCAGGGCCGAGACCACAGTCCCCAGCAGCATCCAGGCCGCGGCCCGGCTCCAATTCGCCGTGGACTTGTCCAGGCCGAAGAACCGGATCTTGATCATGTCCGACTCGGTGATCTGCTGGCCTTGCGCAACAAGCAACTCACCGGCTTTGATCGAGTCGGAGACGGTCCCCTGAGCGTCCGCAGCAGCGGTCCTGGCCTGGTCCGTGAGCGTCGCGCTGTATGTCGAGTTGGCCACAAAGAAGGGCGTCGCGATCGCTGCGGCCAACTGCTGCTCGGTGCCGGAGAGCCCGGTCCCGGCCAGTATGTAGGTGATGGCCAGGTTCGGGAGCCTTGCGGCCAGTTCCACGTCGCGGATCTCGGTCTGTTCGCCCGCGTAGACGGAGCCCTCGGCCGCATGCTCGACCGACGCCCAACGAGTCGGATCGAGGGTCAGAAGCATGGTCCGGCCGTCCGACGATAGGAGCGGCAGAGCCGTGGGCAAGGCCACCTGCAGGGCCGCCCGAAGGGCCTCGGGGGTCTTTGAGGCCGCGAAGGCGTCGTCCAGCGGCTTCAGGGCTAGCTGCAGGTCTGCGACCTGCACGGAGGCGATGAGCGCGGCCCGGTCACTGGAGAAATCGTACTGGGGCTGCGCCTTGGCTGCAGCCGCGGCCTTCGCGGCAGCGGTTTCCACCGAGTTGGGGACGACGCCGTCGCGCGGGGCGATGATCGCCGCACTGGCCACGGCGCCGACCGCATAGCCGGGGCTTACGGAGGCGAGGTCGCCCGGCACACCGACCGCGAGGGCAACGACAATCAGAAGTACCGCAACGACGAGCCGTATCGCGTCTCGTTTGCCGAACGGACCAGCTCGTTCGTACGGCTCCCTCAACACGGGCGCGTCACGATCCGGCGGAGCGGGCTGCCAGCAGCTGACTTACCAGCTGGCTGACGACCTTTCCATCCGCCTTGCCTCGTGTCCTGGGTGAGAGCCAGCCCATGACTTTGCCCATGTCGCGCGGCGATGCCGCACCGGTTTCGACGATGGCCTGGTCTATCAGGGCGCGCAAATCCGCTTCGGACAGCTGCTCGGGCATGAACTCGGAGACGACCGCGATGGCGGCCTCCTCCCTGGCAACGAGATCCTCGCGGCCGCCGGCCCTGAACGTATCCACGGACTCGTGGCGAACCTTGATCTCGCGCGCGAGGACGCCGATCATCTCGTCGTCCGTCAGCGCACGCCCGCGCGTGGCTTCTTTTTCGGTTTTCTGGACAGCCGCAAGCACCATGCGCAGCGAATCGCGGCGCATGGCGTCACTTGACTTCATTGCGGCCTTCAACTCTTCGTCGAGTCGATCGCGGAGAGACACCGGGTGGCACCTCGGGGCGGGTTGCGCGTTCAGCGTGAGTCGCGCACCAATTCGACGGCGTGAATAGGTCTCGCTAGCTCTGAACCTGACGCGCGACCTTCTTGCGCTTCGCTTCCTTGCGCTTGCGCTTCACGCTCGGCTTCTCATAGTGCTCGCGGCGACGGGCCTCAGCAAGGATGCCGCTCTGCTGAATCTTCTTGTTGAAACGGCGCAGGGCACTCTCGAAACTCTCGTTTTCACCCACACGGACTTCTGCCAATCCGGAAATCACCTCCTTAGGGGCTCGTTCGCGATCAACGGCTTGACCTCGCCCTCCGAAAAGTGCGCCCAAACCGCCCACGAACGGGGCGCCGGGAGTGTAGCCCGAGAGCCGCGATGCTGTCTAGCGGAGATGCTGTCTAGTGGAGGGACGAGTGGCGCCCGCGCCGAACAACCGACATTCGGAAGGGGCGGCTACACTTCGCGGCCATAGGTGCAGTCCGTCACACCGGCACGCGCGGGTGGCCGGCACCCGGTCCAGGCTCAGTGACCGAAGACCACGCAATACGCCACCAAGCCAGCTCGGGTGCTGATAGATGACTCTCAAGACGCTACTTGTAGACCCAAGTGCCGGCAGGAAGATCTGGGCGTACCCGAACGTCTACGACCAGTATCGAGAGCGCTTCCAGGGCCATCGCCGTCGCCTGGCGGCCTATCGCCAGTCGCCGCCGCGGCTCTTCGTCCTGCTCTGCATCGTCATGGTGGACTGCGCCGTTGGGCCGTTCGTGGCCCTGCTGGCTCGCGTCGCCTCGCGGGCCCCAAGGCTGCTCGTCTACAACGTGATCACGGGCGGGCTCTTTGTGCCCCTCTTCTGGCTCTCCGGATGCCACCGCGACCGCACCAAATCCTTCTCGTGGCGAACTCGAACCTTCTTCGTTTGTGCCCGCTGCACGGGCATCCTGCTCGGGTACGCGGCGTTCCTGGTCCTGTTCGTAACCGGCCTGGCGCAGGCCAACCTGGCCCTCGGCATATTGCTCAATGTCCCGGCCTACATCGACGGCACGGTTCAAGCGCTGGGCATACGGCAGAGCAACAACAAGCGCCGACTCGTGACCGGGCTACTGAGCGGCACCGGGCAAGTAATGGCCTACAACTGGTTCTTCTTGATCGGCCTGCAGATCGCGCGCCGGTCCCTGGGCGTTTCGGCCTAGCCGCGCTTGCGGCCCGCAGAGGCCATACCGAGCCGCTAGGGCATCGGAACGAAATAACGTGGCATTTGGCGGCCGATCGGCAATGCTCGCTGGGTGATCGATGAGGCTGCCATCCGAACCCGCTACGAGGCAATGACGGCGACCCTCGACGAACGGGAGCGGCGGCTCCTGCTCGGAGCCGAAGCACGGGCCGCCGGGCGGGGTGGGCAGGCGGCGGTGGCGCGCGCAACGGGCGCCTCTCCGGCGACGGTCCGGCGCGGCCTGCGCGAGCTCGGAGACCCGGTGGCCGAGACCCTCCCGGGGGGCCGGGTCCGCCGGCCCGGTGGTGGCCGCAAGCGGGCGGTCGATCTCGACCCTACCCTGCGCACCGACCTCGAGGCGCTAATCGAGCCAGGCTCCCGGGGTGACCCGGAATCCCCCCTGCGCTGGACGACGAAGAGCGTGCGACGCCTGGCGGCCGAACTTGGACGGGCCGGCCATCGGGTGAGCCATCGCCTGGTCGGCGAGCTGCTCCATGAGCTCGGGTATAGCCTCCAGGCGAACCGCAAGACGCTCGAAGGGACGAACCACCCGGACCGCAACGCCCAGTTCGAGCACCTGAACGCCGCGGTCCAACTCCAGCTCGCTCTGGGCGAGCCGGTGATCAGCGTCGACACGAAGAAGAAGGAGCTCGTCGGATTATTCAAGAATGCTGGCCGGGAGCTCCGTCCGCTGGGCGACCCGACCGAGGTCCTGATGCACGACTTCGTGCTTCCCGAGCTCGGCCGGGCCGCTCCCTATGGCGTGTACGACCTCGCCGAGAACGCGGGCTGGGTCTCCGTCGGGACCGACCACGACACCGCCGCCTTCGCGGTCGAGACGATCCGCCGCTGGTGGACGACGATGGGCCGCGAGCGCTATCCCGACGCGACGAGGCTGCTCGTGACCGCCGACGCCGGCGGCCGCAACGGCTACCGACTGCGCCTGTGGAAGTGGGAACTGCAGAAGTTCGCCGACGAGACCGGGCTTGCCATCAGCGTCTGCCACTTCCCGCCGGGCACGTCCAAGTGGAACAAGATCGAGCACCGCCTCTTTTCCGCCATCAGCGCGAACTGGCGGGGCACCCCGCTCGTCAGCCACGAGGTGATCGTCAACCTCATCGCCGCGACGACCACCACCAAGGGCCTGCGGGTCTGGAGCGAACTCGACCCGAACGCCTACCCGTCCGGGATCTCCGTGTCCGACGCCGACATGAAGACCCTCTATCTCGAGACCGACGCCTTCCACGGCGAGTGGAACTACACCCTCCGGCCGCGCCTCACGCTGCCCTCGGAATGAGCCGCGTTGTTTCGTGA
>DASVKT010000142.1:0-5908 GCA_036385235.1 Candidatus Limnocylindrales bacterium
AAGAGAACGACCCGTGCGGGCTCGCGCTTTCTGGGCTGAACCGGGGCCGCCGGAATGACCGTCGACGCGGTGCGCGCGGCGGACGGCGGGTTGTACTGCTCGTCCGGCTTGTAGCGGGCCAACAGGCTGCGCATTCGCGCCATCAGCTCGGCCGGGTGGAACGGCTTGATTAGATAGTCGTCGGCCCCGGACCGAAGGGCCTTGCCGCGAGCCTCCGCGTCATTCTCCGGCAGCAGGAGGATCGCCGGCGTATGAGTGGAAGGACCGTCTTCCATGCGCAGCCGGGTAATGACGTTGAACCCGTCCATGCCGGGCAGATTCGCTGCGACCAGCACCAGCGCCGGCCTGTCCGAACGGGCGATCCGCAGACCCTCGGGCCCGTCGCTAGAAGCCAGAACCTCGTAGCCGGCCTGCGAGAGCGCATGGCCCAACGCACGCTGAACAGTGGGGTCGGCATCGACGACGAGGATCCGAACGGCCATCGTTACACCTGATAAGCGCGGCGAACACCGCGAGACGGGTACGGGCGGCGGGCGACCGTCCCCCATTTGGTACTAGTTCTCAGATCTATCGGCCAGATTATAGACAGGCCGACCCGCTGGAGCCATCGGCAATTCGGCGCCAAGCCTCCAGCGTGAATCGACAAGTGTCCTTTATGGCCCGCGCTGGCGGACCGGCACCCTCCTACTTGTCGTCGGCGCCCTTGCCCATGCCGCCCTTGATCATCGACCCAAGTGGGCCCATGAGCTGCGTGAACTCCATCGGGATAACGAACTTTGTGGCCGGGCCGCTGCCCAAGGCTTTGAGCGCATCGAGGTATTGGAGCGCCATCGTCTTCTGATCGATGTTCTTTGCGGCACCGAAAATGGTGTTCAGCGCTTCGCTGAAGCCCTGAGCTCTAAGAATGGCAGCCTGACGATCGCCTTCCGCCCGCAGAATGGCCGATTGCTTGTCGCCCTCGGCGACATTGATGGTCGCCTGCCGAGTTCCTTCCGACTCGGTAATGACTGCGCGGCGAGTTCTCTCGGCGGAGAGCTGTCGATTCATGGCCTCCTGAACGGCTGGCGGCGGCAGGATCTCGCGGATCTCGACGGACATGACCTTGCCGCCCCATCGCTCGGTCACTTCATCGAGCTTGAGGCGCAACGTCTCGTTGATCCGCTCGCGCTGAGACAGGACTTCGTCGAGAACGATGTCGCCGATTACTGATCGAAGTGAAGTTGCGGCGACGCCCTGCAGAGCCCCGGAGAAATTGGTGACATTCACCAGGCTCATGAGCGGATCGATGACCTTCCAGTAGATCAGGAAGTCGACGCCGAGCGGGGCGTTGTCCTTCGTGATGGCGGTCTGGCGCGGAACCTCGATGAACTGCTCGCGGATATCAACCTGGTAGCCGCGATCCAGGATCGGGATGAGAAACCGCAAACCCGGATCGCGAACAAGCTTCGGGTTGGTCTGGCCGAACCGATATACCACCAGCTTGGCCCACTGGGGCACGATCCTCACGGACATGCCAACCAGAAGAAGCAGAAATACGACCACTGCCGCGAGAACAACCAGCAATACAGTCGAGCTGTCCATTCTTGGTCTCCTGATGCCAGCCGCGCCGGCCGTCTGCTAATGAGGGGCTTGTACGTTGGCGTCAGCCGCCACTAATTCAGTCTCCTTACGATAAGTGTCAAGCCCTCCTGCCTGACAACTTGAACATTCTCATCGCGCAAGACCTTGCTGCCATCCTCGGCCTTGGCCGACCAGGCCTCGCGGCCCACATACACGGTGCCAATCGGGGCGAGGTCAGCCTGCACCTTGCCGACGAGTCCAATGACGCTATCGATACCCACCAGCCCGGCCCCAAACGGCACAGGCTGGCGTCGCAAGCGTATGAGAGCAGTCACGAGGACAAGCCCGTAGAGGGCCGCCAGCGCCGCAGTGACACCGATGATCGGCCACGCCACACCTACCGCAGGCAGATATGGGCCGGGCGAGCCGTAGAACGCCACTGCACCCACCACGAAGACGCCTATGCCGCCGACCGTCAGCGCCCCGTGCGTGGGCAGATTCGGCTCCAGAACCATCATCGCTATGCCCAGAACGACCAGGACCACGCCCAACACGTTCAGTGGCAGGTTCCCCGACCCGTAGAAGGACAGGGCCAAGCACAGCGCCCCCGCCAGCCCCATCAGCAGGGTTGGGTGGAACAGTTCGATGGCAATCAGCAGCACGCCCAGGACCAGCAGGATGAAGGCGATGTTGGGGTCGTCCAGCGTATGCAGGATGGACTGCACCGCATCCTCATTGATGGTCACGACCGTGGCTCCCCTGGTGTGGACCACCACTTGCCCCGCCGAGGTCGTGACCGTCTGCCCATCCGCCTGGGCCAGCACTTCGTCGAGACTATCGGCGATGCCGTTGACACCCTGGGCCGCCACCGCTTCCTCTGCCGAATAGGACTGAGCAGACTGGACCGTGGTGACCGCCCACGCCACAGCCTTGGGGTGGCGGTCCTGGGCGATGCTGGTCATGGTCTTGATCGCGTCCTGCATTACTTTGTCGGCCTCGGTCTGGCCGTACGTAGTCGCGATGTCGGCGCCATTCGCAGCCACCGGTGAAGCCGCGCCGATATTCGTGGAAGGCGCCATGTAATCGAGGTTGGCGGCCAGCGTGATGAATGTGCCGGCGCTCGCCGCCTTGGCGCCGCGGGGGCCGACCCACACGATCGTGGGGACCTTTGAGTCCAGTGACTTGACGATGCTCTGCATGGCCGTGAGGCTGCCGCCCAGCGTGTCCAACTGGATCACGACCGCGGCCGCGCCATCGAGTTCCGCGCGGTGAACGGCGCCGGCCACGTGATCTGCCATAACGCCGTCGACGACGCCGCTGGTCGGCACCAGAACGACCTCAGGGCTGTCGGGGGCAGCCGCCGCGCCCGACGACGGGATGGCGGTCAAAGGCGGCTGGATCAGGTCCGCTCCGGATCCACTCGTCCTGACATTCCCCACCAGAAGTAAGAATGACCCGGCCACGGCAAGGGTCAACAGCAAACGGCTGAAGGCAAAGACGGTGCCGCGCAGGCCGGCAAATCCGCCGCCCATGCCACGGATTGCTTCCAGCGGACTCGTTCGGCCGGGCTCGAGTTGCACCTTCCACGGCAGGTCTCGGACACCGTCCGGGATGGCGGGTTCGCGAGTCCCGCGAGCGAAGGCAGTCAGGCGGGCATCCATCTCGGTGTCCAATTCATCGCGGAAGTCCGAGCCGCTCATCGGTCTCCCCCGGGTACCGGCTCGATCCGGCGGCGCAGCGCTGCCAGAGCGGCATGATGCCTGGACTTGACCGTCCCGATCGGGATGCTGAGCCGCTCTGCTATCTCCGCAAGCGAAAGCTCGCCCCAGTATCGAAGAACCACGACCATCCGCAACTCATTGCTCAGGCAGGAGAGTGCACGGCCGATCGCGTCGCGGGCCAGAGCCGCCCGGAATGGGTCGCCGCTTTCCAGATTCACATCCTCTACGTCCACGGTTCGGCGCTTGCTCCGCTGGCTCAGCCGCGTACGGCAGACGTTCACCAGGATCTGGCTGAACCAGGCGTGAAAGCGTTCCCGCTCCCGCAGGTTCTCCCAGCCACGCCATGCCCTCACAGACGCTTCCTGGACGGCGTCCTGGGCCTCCGCCGAATCCGCCAGAAGGTACCCCGCCAGGCGATAGGCCATGGCCAACTCCCCTTCCAACGCAGAAACAAACACCGTATCGAAAGGGCGGTCGCGAACTGCGGCCGGCCGGACGGCTGTTCGGACGATCTCAGGGTTCAAGAAGGCTTCTTTCGCGAACATGTCACTCTCATCGGACGGCCCGCCTGGGCCGGTCACCGGTGAGACTTCCGACCCGGCCTGTTGGTTCATTCCGATGTGCCGTGTTCCGCCATTTGCGCCGCAGAAACAGCGTCGAGTACGAGCTGGCTCCACGTCTCCATCCGGTCGTATACACCGCGCAGCACTTCAGCCGATTCGAACGAGCCACTGAGCTTGTGTGTTTCCCGGACCGAGACCGGCCGGCCGGCCGCGTCCGCCAGGTAGACCACGCCGAGGTGATGCAGGCCGACATCGACAGTGTCGTCGTTGAGAAGACCAAAGAAGCTGAACTCCGGGAGAAAGTCCGCGGTCAGTTCCTCACGCCACTCGCGCTCGAGGCCACCGATGACCCAGTTATCGCCGGGGTTCAGATGCCCGCCCACACCGATCGTGTAGTGGTCGTGCAATCGGGCGTCGCCGCCGGCCCTGGTTCGCTTCATCAAGAAGATGCGATTGCCGTCGCGCAACACGAGGTACGGAATGATCTGCTTCAGGGTGCGATCTTGCTCCGCAGCCGGTCTTGGCACGTATGCGCCGAGGCGCTCCGCGCGCTCCAGGAGTGGCTCCACGCCATCCATCTTCACGCCCAACCAGGGGTCCACGCCATCGAAGAGAACGTTGCGAGGAACCGCGTAGACGAGCTCCGGGCCCTCGCTCACTTTCTATCTGCCTCCACGAGCCGTTCCCGGGCCGAGGTGAACCGCGCCAGGAGTCTGTCCGCATCGGGTCCGCCATCCCGCTCGAGATCCACAAGCCACGAGTCGATCACGGCCCGAAGATCCCTGAGCCTGTCGGCGATGGCCTCCGAGTTCGTCGCAGCAATTCCGGCGCCCATACCCGGCTCGCCCCGTGCCAGGCGCACCATGCCGGCCCAGCCGGTCGCGGCCAGAGCCTCCGCCGCGCGCCAGTCTTCGTGCTCCGGACGGCCGGGGCCTCCGGCGACCGCCTCGACCATCGCCGCCGAGACAACCAGGGGCATGTGGCTGATGGCCGCCACCGCGCTGTCGTGCGCGGCGGCGGCCATGGGGATCTGCAGGGCGCCACAGGCTTCGATTAACTCCCCCATCCGCTCGCCGTCGCAGAGCCTGGCATGCCGGCCCGGAACCGTGACCCACGGTCTGCCAACAAACAGATCCGGCAGCGAAGCCGCGTATCCGCTGAGTTCACGGCCGGCCATCGGATGGCCGCCGACAAACGGCAGGCCGGCGGCGTTGGCTCGGGCAACGATCTGTTCTTTGGCGCTGGCTACATCCGTGACGGTGCAGTCTTCCGGCAGGCTGGCTCGCAGTGAGCCTCCGAGTCGATCGACCAGATCCAAACAGGTCAGCGGCGGGGCAGCCAGGATGACGATCTCAGCGCCGGAGATGGCGTCCTCGAGGGTGGCCGCGGCAACATCGATTGCGCCGTCCGCCAGCGCCTGCTGGACCGGTGCGGGATTCCTGCTCCAGGCCGTTACATGCCACGCGCCGGGTTCCGTTCGCTCGTGCAGGGCGCGCGCGATGGAGCCGCCGATGAGACCCAAACCGACAATCGATACTCTCACTCTGCCATTATGGCCGGGCGATGCGGACCAGGTTGGCCGCGCCGCCGGTCCCCGGGTCATGCCTCTATGCTTCCGGCCCGATCAGGCACCCGGGGTGGATGCCACCACATTCGAATGGATTAGTGCGCTTTCGCTGAAAGTCCCGCTAGAATGCAGTCCGGCGGGTGGCCAATTGTTATTGTCCATGTCCCCGACGTTGCAGCCGTCAAGGGGGAACAGAAATGACTGAAGCGCACAGCGAGTCCCGACCAATTCGAGTGCTTCTCGTCGACGATCATCAACTTCTCACCGGTGCTCTTTCGCAGATGCTCAGCCGCGAGCCGGACATCATCGTCGCCGGTGTTGCGGGCAGCGTCGCCGAAGCGAAGGCCATGGCTCGTGAGCGGCTCGATGTCGTCCTGATGGACTATCGCCTCCCGGACGGCACCGGGGCTGAAGCAACCCGCGCCATCAAGGCCCGCTGGCCTGCCGCGCGCGTCGTGATGCTCACTGCCCTCACGGACGATGAAACGGTGCTGGAG
>DASVKT010000143.1:0-4071 GCA_036385235.1 Candidatus Limnocylindrales bacterium
CGAGGTCGAATTGTCCGTCCGGGCCCTCGCGCATCTGGCGGATCGAGGTCCCAACGACCACGGCATGTCCGGCCTGCTCGTCGTCCACGATGTGGGTGCCTGCGCCGGCGATCGTCTCCTGGCCGCGCCCCAGGTGGGCGAGCTGGCTGACCAGGTTCGCCATCGAGCCGCTGGCCACGAAGAGCGCCTCCTCCTTGCCCAGGATCTGCGCCGCGCGATCCTGGAGAGCGTTGACCGTGGGGTCGTCGCCGAAGACATCGTCGCCCAGTTCCGCCTCGTACATGGCCTTGCGCATTGCCGGCGAGGGCTGGGTGACAGTGTCGCTTCGGAGGTCGATGAGCCCGGTTTCGCGATCGTCTGGCATGGTGCGGCGAGTATAGGACCGGTGGGTGCTGGGGCCGATTCTGGGGGAGTGGTGGGCGGCGGGCGGCGGCCGATCCCGCGAGGAGTGGCGGCGGCCGCCGGCACCCTACGGCGGGGCGCCCTACGGCGTCGGCTGCCACCGCGCGCCGGCCGGGCGGGCCGGGGCGGGGCGCCCCATATTTCCCTATATCAACCCGGAGAGTGCTATGGAAGAGCGTTGGGCAGGTCGCCGCCAAACAGGAGGCTCCAGTCGCGCCGGGGCGCCGGATTTCGGTCGAATCGGGCCCAATCGACGACAGGTCAGGTCGCCGTAAGGCGGTCTTCGGCCGCAGGGGCAGCGATTGGGCCGTTTGAGCCTCAAGCTATGGGCTGCTTAATCCATAACACTCTCGCCATTGATATAAGGAGATGACCGCAACCGGCGCGGTCCAAAAATGGTCTACGGCGGCGACGCGGCCAGGCCCGGTGCCATCGCGCACCAGCGTGGCCGAGACAGCCCTGCCGGGACAGCCCTGCCGGGACAGCAGCGCCACCACCTGCTATCCTTCGCCGTCGGCGCGGGCTCGTGGTGTAGCGGCCTAACATGCCAGCCTGTCACGCTGGAGATCGCCGGTTCGAATCCGGTCGAGCCCGCCACTCGCGCACTTCCCCGCCCCGTCCCCGCCCGGACGGGGCTTTTTCTTGCAAACAGACCCGCGCTCAAGGCCGGTGACCGGCCGGTGACCGGCCGGTGACCGGCCGGTGACCGGCTGGCGACCGGCTGGCGACCGGCTGGCGACCGACCGGCCGGTGACCGGCGAGCGAGACAAACGAGTTCGTATCGTCCGAAACAGTGGACGCGGCCTTTGGCGGCCATCACTCTCACGATCCGAAGGAACTCGTGGTTGGTCCGCAAGGGCGGTTCCCTGACGAGCCCGGCTTCAGCCGGGTCCCCCTTCCAGTCAGGGACCGTCAAATGGCACTGCTCGAAAACCTGGGGCAGAACCGCATCCTGGCGATGCTGCCCCAAGAGGATCTGAATCGCCTGCGGCCACACCTGGCACTCGTCGACGGCAAACACCACCAGGTGGTATATCCACACGGCGAGCCCACCGAATTCGCCTATTTCCCTCTTTCTGGGGTGGTGTCGCTCATCGCCACAGACGTCGATGGCCGCGGCGTAGAGATGGCGAGCGTCGGCTGCGAGGGGATTGTCGGGGTCCCGGGTGTGCTGTCGGGCGCCGGGATGATCGGTGACGTCGTCCAGCAGGTCAGCGGCCTTCTCGTGCGGGTCCCCGTTGCCGCGGTGCGGGAGGAAATCGATCGCCGGTCCCGTCTCGCCGTACTCATCGAGCGCTACACGGTAGCGTTGCTGTCGCAGATCGGCCAGGGATCGCTCTGTCTGCGCTATCACCCCGTCGACGTTCGAGCGGCCCGGTGGTTGCTCGCGACGCACGATCGCGCAGGCCGGGACGAGTTCGTGCTGACCCAGGACTTCCTGGCCTTGATGCTCGGCGCCACCAGACCACAGGTATCTCTCGCCGCAGCGGATCTCAAGAGAGCGGGCCTGATCAACTATCGCTACGGGCGCGTCACCATCCTCGACCGCGACGGCCTCGAGGGTCGAGCCTGCGGGTGCTACGGCCTCATCCGCGCCGAGGTTGTCCGCCTCCTCGGGAGCGGAGAGAACCCGGCCTGGGCGGGCGTCGGCGGCTGAGGGTCCGCTCGGCCGGGTCGCGCCCAAAGAGAGTCGCGCCCAAGAAGACCGGAGTCAGCGAGCGGCGAGCATGTCGTCCAACTTCTCCAGCAGAGCGTCGACCGTGAACGGCTTGAGGATCACGTGTTTGACATTGTGGAGTTCATCGGTGGCATTGATGTCGCGGCTGGTTATGAGCGCCACGGGGATCGCCGGATAGGTAGCCAGCAGTTCTCTGGCTAGTTGCTTGCCGTCGATGAACGGCATCCGGACATCCGACAAGACCGCCGCGATGGCGGGCCCGAACCTGGCGACGACTTCCAGCGCTTCTGCCCCGTCACCGGCCTGGACGGCTCGGTGACCGCAGAGGGATACCGCTCGGGCGAGAAGGGACCTGACGCAGGCGTCGTCGTCCACGACCAGCACCAGCCTCGGCTCGCCGGCACCCTCGAAGTCGTTGCCCATTTCCTCCGCCACACCCCAACTCAATACGCTCACCTCCGCTTCTGGTCCGAAAGCTAGTCGCACCGTCTGTCCTGATCGGAACATATGTATGTGGGCGCCGCTGTATGTGGGCGCCGCCCCGGTTTAGGCGGCAGCGGTGTCACAACGGCCGTGCCAAGCGGCGGTGAGTGACGCACAATCACGAGGGAAGGCGCCACGAGTCCGGCGCCGCAACACCTAGGAGGCACGAGCATGAGCGGCCGCGTCATCGTGGTCGGCTCGGTCAACATCGACCTGGTCGCGCGCGTGCCCCATCTACCCCACCCGGGCGAGACGGTCACGGGCGGAACGTATGAGCGCCACCACGGCGGCAAGGGCGGAAATCAGGCCGTTGCCGCTGCGCGTCTGCGCCGGCCCACGCTCTTCATCGGTGCTGTTGGCGACGACACGTTCGAGAAGGAAGCCCGCCGTGCGTTGACGATGGAACGCGTCGATGTCTCGATGGTCGCCTCGCTGCCGGGCCAGTCGACCGGCATGGCTCTCATCCTGGTGGACGCGACAGGCGAGAACGAGATCGCGGTTGTGCCCGGGGCGAACGGCGCGATCGAGACCGGCTATGTCCGCGATTGCCTGTCCAGGCTCGGCCCGCTGAACGGCGACGTGATGCTCGTATGCAATGAAGTGCCGCTCCACGTTGTCCGCGAAGCGCTGATGTGCGGCCATGCCGCCGGGGCTATCACGGTGCTGAATCCGGCGCCGGCGACCGGGATCGACCGGGCGATCTTTGCTCTGGCGGACATCGTGACGCCGAACCGGACCGAGCTGGCGACGCTGCTCCAGACGGAAGCCCGACGAACCGGCCGACGGCTCGACTCGGCAAGCACGGACGCCGCCGTAAGAGCGCGCTCACTGCTGGAGCCGGGGCCTGAGGGACCGGGCGTCCGCAAAGCGGTCATCGTGACCCTGGGCGCCGCCGGTGTAGTGGTGTTGGAGCGCGTCGGTTCCGGGCTGGACGGAACGGTTGCGGGCCGGCTTCTGGGCCCTGATCCGAACGCCGGCTGCGACGACGGCGCCGGTAAGGCCGATGCGCCGCCGGTTGCGCCCGAAGCCGGCGCGGCGCCCGCCGTCGATGTCTTCCCCGTCGCCGCCTTCTCAGACGTGCCGATGCCGGAACCAGTGGCCGCCGTTGCAGCGGAGCCGGTCCGCGTCCCTGCGCCCCTCCGTGTTCCGGCGCCCGCTTTGGCGGCCGGCTCCATCAGGGTCTGGGAAGTTCCCGCGGACGAGGTCGCCACGGTGGACAGCACCGGCGCCGGCGACGCCTTCTGCGGCGCCCTGGCAGCGGCCCTGGCCGAGGGCCGGCCCCTCGCAGAAGCGGTCAGACGGGCCGTGGCGGGAAGCGCCCTGGCAACCACTCACTCCGGCGCGCGTGAGGGGATGCCCACCGCCAAGGAGCTGGAGGAGTTCCTGACGGCGCACGCGGGGGCGTAGCCCGGGCTCGATCGACTCCGCGATCTGGAGATGCGACGGATGAGGCCGCGTTCTGCCGACCTGCTTCTCGTTGCCCGCACCGGTTAGCCCGATGCGCATAA
>DASVKT010000144.1:0-3316 GCA_036385235.1 Candidatus Limnocylindrales bacterium
CGGAAAGGCAGAAATGATCCCGGCTCCGATGAAAGCGCCGAACCCGACGCCACCCGCCACCAGCGCCGACCTTGTGATGACCGAGGCAAGGAACGTTACCGCGGCGTAAACAGCGAGCGAAAGCCATAGTAATGCGATCGACGCGACCGTCCCTGCAACGGATAGCGGCTCGAATAGGACCGCTGTGTACGCGGCCGCAAGGAAGCCGGCAAGCGCAAGGCCCAGCCCGAGTAGGATGGCGATCGCGGCGATCTTCCCGAGAAGGAACTCCTCGCGTCCGACGGGCTTCGTGAGCAGGAACCCAGCCGTCCCTCGCTCCTTCTCGGTCGCGACGGCGCCCATCGAGATCAAGATCGCGATGAGCGCGCCCATCTGACCCACGTTCTTCGCGAACTGGTCCATGGCGTCCCGGACCGTCGGCGTCGGAACGGTGATCTGGATGCCACCTCCAGCCGCCTTGATGATGTCCGGCAGGGCCTTCGCGAGCACCGGCGAGAGGATGCCGAATGCGCCGAAGACCGCTAGAACGACAATCAGCCGCATCGTCCGGAGTTGCTCTCGCATCTCCTTGGCCAGAAGAAACCCGAAACTGCTCATTGGGCTACACCCCCAGTAGGTTGGCCATCCAGACGATCGGCGCCGACGACCCGGAGGAAGACGTCCTCGAGCGACGGCCTGACCCGCTCGAATCGGGAGAGCGAAACGTCGGCTCTGCCGACCAGCGGCAGAATGGCTTTCGAGGCGGTGGCCGCGTCGGCCACAACGACCCGCAGGACTCCTTGCTCCTCGCGGACGTCGCGGACCCAGGCCGCCGCCCGGAGGGCCGTGACCAGACCGGCGACGGCGCCCATCTGGGAAGGCTCGGGATCCAGCTCGAAGATCGGCTGCGCGTGCCGCTCCAGCAGCTCTTCCATGGGTCCTTCCGTCACGAGGCGGCCGCGGTCCAGGATCCCGACCCGGTCGCAGATCCGTTCGACATCGCCGAGGATGTGGGTGCTCATGACCACGGTCATCGCCCCCCGAAAGCTGCCGATGAGTTCGAGCACGTCCCGCCGCCCGGCCGGGTCTAGCGCGCTCACCGGCTCGTCCAGGAAGAGAACGGCTGGCCGCGAGAGCACCGCCTGTCCCACACCCAAACGCTGGCGCATCCCGCCGGAGTAGCCGCCTATCCGACGATCGGCGGCTTCGGCAAGTCCGACCAGCCCAAGCACCTCGTCGACGCGCGCCCGCAGCTGCCGGGCGTCCAGGCCGTAGCATCGCCCGACCAAGGTGAGCAATTCGCGCCCGGTAAGCCAGCTATAGAAGCGCGGATCCTGATCCAGACAGCCGATCCGACGTGCTAGCTCCCGGCCGCCTGTCGTGGCATCGATGCCGTCCACGCTCGCCGTGCCGGCGGTTGGCCGTCCGAGGCCCGTCAGAAGGCGTAGCGTCGTGGTCTTGCCCGCTCCGTTGGGGCCCAATAAGCCGAAGATGCTGCCGGCCGGGACGTCGAGGTCGAGCCGGTCGAGTGCCACGATGTCCCCGTATCGCTTTGTGAGGCCCCGGACGACGACGCCGCCGGGCGCGGCAGGTGAGCCCATCACGCTTCCTCCCGGCCAATCGCGAAGTAGAGGGCGGGGCCGATCCAGCTGATCAGAATGATCACGAGCGCCCAGACGACCTTGTTGTCACCGCGCACGCGCCGTTCGTTCCGGGTGAGGTCGCGCAACCCGAGAACGATCAGGGCGAACTCGATGGCGATGATCGGGGCGAGGACCAGGAGGATCTGCCCGGTGTTCACGCTCTATTCCTTTCGGATTGGCCCGCCGGTTTCGGATCGGCGGGAAGAAAGATGGTCGCGAGGAGACGGGCGGTCCGCCCCTCGCCCGACGGATTGGCAGCGAACGGCAGCAAGGCGGCATTCACGGCAACCGACATGGCCGCCAGCTCCGCATCGTTGAGCTGCAGGACGAGCGCGTTGTAGCCGACGCCGTCGCGGGCCAGGTCCGGCACGCCGGCCGAGGCGTAGCGGCCGAAAGCGCCGAGGAGGCTCGCGACGAACGACGCAAACCACCGGACGTGGTCATCGGCCGTGGCGTCAGACAGGGCTCCTGGCCCTAAGAAGGCCGCCCCCGGCTGAAGCACGAAGCGATGCTCTATCGCGCCACGCGTCCGCTTCTCAGCCGAAGAGATCGGTTGCTCGTCGGCCACCGCGACGATCCCGCCGTCGCGAAGCGCCTTGAGGTGCCGGTAAAGAGTGGCCAGCGGGACGTCCAGCATTCGCTCGTGGATCTCAGACACGGCCATCGGAACACCCGATGCAAGGGCAAGGATCACGCGCATTCGGACCGGATGCAGGATCAGATCCGGGCCGCGAGTCTTCCCAGGTGTCGTTGGCGTAATGTTCTCATTCACGATAATGAGAATATAACGCGCTAGACCGGGTGTGTCAAGGCCCGGATGTCATGGGCTGCGCAAGGTTCGGGAGACGCTGGCCGACTTTGCGATCCTGTGGAGCGATCCGTCCCGGGCCGACTTCGCGAGGTTGCTCTCCACGAAATCCTGGCCCGCCTCGATGTGAGAGGCTCGGAGATCGCCGCGCATCCCGCGGCAAACGAAAACGCCTGGCTGTTGGGCCAGGCGACATTGCGCGAGGTTTCGATGCTAGAGGATGTGGGAATGGTCGGGGCGAGAGGAATCAAGCCGAGTCAACCGACCTGAATGTCCCATTGGTGCTCTCGTGCGAGCTCATCGGCATGGACAGGTGGGCCGGGCTTGTCACGCCGAAGAGACGGCCCCGAGCACCACGCCGATGCAGACGTTGATGATGGTGAGGATTGCCAACTTCGAACGCGTTCCCGCTAGGCGGGCGGGTCGGCGGTCCACCGGAGGATGTCAGCCGGCTGGCAATCGAGCACCCGGCAGATCGAGTCCAGGGTGGAGAACCGGATGGCTCGGGCGCGCCCGTTCTTCAAGACGGCGACGTTCGCCGGGGTGATGCCGACGGCGTTGGCAAAGTCACCTACCGACATCTTGCGTCGGGCAAGCATGACGTCGAGCTCGACGATGAGGGCCATCAGATCACCTCGTCGAGCTCGGTGCGGTCGGCGATCGCCGACACGAGCAAGCCTCGCATGACGACCATGAGGAGCACGAACGCCAGCCCGCCGGCGACGCAGGCGGCCAGGTAGTAGATCATTGGTCCGCCGCCGCCGGGGACGAAGCCGAGCATGTGGATCAAGACGCCTGCGCTCAGAACCGTGGCGACCGCCCCGCAGGCCGTGATGGCGTCGACCCAGCGCAGGGCGCGGCGGGTGAAGATGACCCCGCCGTTGAC
>DASVKT010000145.1:0-6929 GCA_036385235.1 Candidatus Limnocylindrales bacterium
CGCACTCTTCGTGGTCCTAACCGTCGTAACCACCGCCGTGGTGGCTCTGGGCGGGAAGACCGCTACTCAACCCGGCACTCAGCCCGGCACTCAGCCCGGCACCGACACGCCACAAGCCGCCGTCCAGGGCTGGGCGACCGCAATGGAGACGGGCAACTTGACGACGGCCGACACGTACCTCTCGTCGACTCGCAGGTCCGACGGGACAACGTCAGCGGAGCTTGTCATGTCGGTCGTGTACGAGAACACCCGGGTTGCAAACGTGGTCATAGGTAGCACAAATACCAACGGCAATCAGGCGACGGTCTCGGCCACCGTCTATCTGGTCCAGCCGCCCGATGGCATAACGATGGGCGCAGTCATGACTTTCCGGATGATCAGAGAGAGCGGCGGCTGGAAGATCGACGAGCTGGACTACGGCCGTATTGGCCCGTCTCCGACATGAGACGAAGACCTCACCAACCTACGGCGCAACCGCATAAGGGGAGATGAACATGGCGACAGCCAGACGGCTCTATCTATACGGAGTGTCGGCGACGGCCCTGGGCATGCTGATTGGTGCCTCGATCGCGATGCTCCATCTGCTGCTGAGCAAGGTCGGCATCGGACCGCAGGGATTTCCCGGCGCCCCGCTTATCACCGACGGCGATCGGGAAGTGCTCGCCGGAGCGATCGCGGTTGGAGTAATCGGCCTGGTGCTGTGGCTCACGCACTGGCTCCTGGTCGAGCGGATGGTTCGCAAGCCCGGCGATGAAGGCGCAGCCGAGCGCGCCTCGATCGTGCGGGCGGTCTACTTCAGCGCCGCCCTCTCAACGGCTCTGCTGGTAGCCGCGGTGCTCGCCGTCCAGCTGATCGGCAACTCCCTCGGCAACCTCGTCGACAAGGCACCCGTTCCCGCCTACCCGGGCTTTTCGCCTATCTACACCGCGCCGCTCTCGTACCTCGACGACGCCTGGTCCCTCTCGATCATCATCGTTGTGCTTGGGGCATGGGCCTACCACGCCCTGATCCGAGCCCGTGATCTTCGCCAGGGAACCTTCATCGGCGGCGCTGCTGCCTGGGTCTCGCGCTTCTACCTTTACGGTGCGGCGCTGGTGGGCTTGTGGACCGTTCTGGGGAGCATCGCCGCGATCATCACGACGCTCGGCGCCGAACTGTTCAAGGACAACTCCAACGGCATCGCGACCAGCACCTCCTCCGCGCCCGAGTGGGTTCGCCCGATCATCGCGGCCGTTGTGAGCCTCGTGATCTGGGGAGCCATCTGGCTACTCCACCTGCTCTACTCCAACCGATTGCGCTCCGGTCGCGGCAATGCAACACAGCAGAACGCCGCAGAGCGAACCTCAAAGGTGCGGCTCGCGTTCTTCATGCTTGTCGTTGTCATGGGCGCTCTGACGGCGATGGAGGCTCTTGGCATGAGCCTCGGAGTGCTCTTCGACAAGCTCTTCGGAGACACGATTGCCTCGTCTACCCTTGGGTACGACCTCGTCGTGCCGCCGCTCGCCGCGGTGCCCGCTGTATTGGCGTGGTTCCTGCATCGCCGCCGCGGGATCTCCGAATCGGCCGAAAATGCGACCGGACCGTCCGGCCGGCGCATTTCGAGCTACGTCGTGGCAACCGCTGCCGTCTACGTATTCGCTGCCGGCGCGGTCGCAGCTCTCGCGGCAGTCTTCGGTCAGTTGTTTGCAGCGTCGGCCACTTTTTCCAGTCCCTACTCGTACGGCCCCGCGTTCGAGTTCTGGAAGACGGAGCTCGCCTACGGCCTTGGGATATTGCTAGTCGGCATTGTCTTCTGGGTCTGGCCCTGGCTCTCCGCACAGCGCCGCCGTCGCGCGGACGGCGAGATCGGTTCGACGTCCCGATCCTTCTGCCTCTACTCCGTGTCTGGCTTCTCCATCGTCATCGGAGCAGGCAGCCTGGCGGCTATCGCCTTCCTGTATCTGCGTCTGGCCCTTGGACTCAGGGACGTCAGTCTCGGCTCCGAGATCAGCACACCGCTGGCGCTTCTGATCCCGGCTGTAGCTCTGTTCGCCTTCCACGCTCTATTGCTTCGCGGCGACACGAAGCCTCGCCTCAGCTCACCTCCGGCCGTGCCGATGTCACCGACCTGGCCGGGCTCGCCCGGATATCCCGGCAGCGCCGCGTATTCCGCCCCCGGCGCCTTTCCGCCGGCAGGACCGGTCTACGGAACACCCCAGGGCTACCCGCCGGCAGGACCGGTCTACGGAGCACCCCAGGGCTACCCGCCGGCAGGACCGATGTATGCGCCTCCGGGCGCATATGCGCCTGCGCCCCCGATGGCCCCTGCGGCGGCCGTAGCTCCGGCCGCGACCGTAGCTCCGGCCGCGACGCCCGCGCCGTGGGCGACTCCGGCACCCGAGCCGTGGGCGCCTCCGGCACCCGAAACCGCGCCAACGACCGAACCCGAGCCGACGACCGACGACTCGCCTGAGGCGGGTGCGTAGCCCGCATCCTCAGACACAACACAGAAGGGCCCGGGCTTCACAACCTGGGCCCTTCTGTCATTCTCAACGCCAGCCGGAGCAGCCAACGAAGGAGACCCATGCCATCCGCCGACAAGGTCCGCTGGGGCATCCTCGGCCCGGGCGGCATCGCCAACAGGCTGCTCCAGGACTGCGGCCACGCGTCCAAGTTCACCGTGGTGGCGTCCGGCAGCAGGAGCATGAAGCGCGCCTCGGAGTTCGCCGCGTGCTACGGGATCCCAAAGGTCTACGGTTCCGGCCGACGACGGCTTGTACCACTCGCCGTACTGGCTTTCCGAGCCCGGCCTCGAGGTGGCGTTGACTGTCTACATGGCACGAACTCCTCCGCTGACGGCGCTCGCCGCCGCACGGTTTGCCCCACGAGCCTGAAGAATCGGCGCGCCTCTCCGCGGGGTAGGCCGACGACCCGGCAGGTCCAGGCGACGAGGCGGATGTCTCGCCCCTCACTACGCGCCTATCCTATGCACAAGGAGGCCCGAGTTGTCCGCCACGAGTAGATCCGCGCATCTCACGTTCCACGCCGCGCCAGATCGCTACGACGCCATGGAGTACCGGCGCAGCGGCAACAGCGGCCTCAAGCTGCCGGCGCTTTCGCTCGGCTTCTGGCACAACTTCGGCCCCACCGTCCCGCTGGACCGCCAGCGCGCGATCGTCTGCCGGGCCTTCGACCTGGGCGTAACCCATCTGGACCTGGCCAACAACTACGGCCCTCCGGGTGGAACCGCCGAGGAGAACCTGGGCCGGATCCTCGAGATGGACCTCAAGCCTCATCGCGACGAGCTGATCATCTCCACCAAGGCCGGCTGGGGCATGTGGCCCGGGCCGTACGGTGACTTCGGCTCGCGCAAGTACCTGCTGGCCAGCCTGGATCAAAGCCTCAAGCGGATGGGCGTGGACTACGTCGACATCTTCTACCACCATCGCCCGGACCCGGAGACGCCGCTCGAGGAGACGATGGGCGCGCTCGCCACGGCCGTTCACCAGGGCAAGGCTCTCTACGCCGGCATATCCAGCTACCAGCCGGCCGAGACTCACGCCGCCATCCAACTCCTCCGTGAGATGGGCGCGCCGCTCCTGATCCACCAGCCCAGCTACTCGATGCTGAACCGCTGGATCGAGGACGGCCTGCTGGACGTGCTCGGCGAAGAGCGGGTGGGCTGCATCGTCTTTTCGCCGCTGGCCCAGGGCCAGCTGACGGATCGATACCTGAACGGAATCCCGGCCGGATCCCGCGTCACCCATTCGCCGTTCCTCACCGAAGATGGTGTGGAGCAGAACCTGCCCCGCATCCGGACCCTCAACGAGATCGCCGCCGGTCGCGGCCAGACTCTTGCCCAGATGGCTCTGGCCTGGACCCTACGAGATCCGCGTGTGACGTCCGCTCTCGTCGGAGCCAGCTCTGTCGAACAACTCGAAGACAACGTCAAAGCGCTCGAAGCCGCGCCGCTGTCGCCGGACGAACTGACGGAGATAGACAGGATTCTCGGCTAGGCCCGGCCCCGACAGCCCTGTCCCGCGCCGCAAATTACACCGCACCGCATCGCGCCGCACGACTTTCAGGACCAGTGAGTTACTCTACGTTTGGTCGCGAGGGGAGAGAGAACAACATGTCTGGCGCAGAGATAGATCTGGTCGAGCAAATACTGGGCCCGGACGCGGTCGCCGAGTGGACGACACCCGAGCCGAATGAGGCCAAGCTGACCCCAATTTCGGACGCGAAGACCTCCGGGGTGGCAAAGGCGCCCCTTCGGAGTAGGCCGCGGCTCAGGCTGCCCGGACGCCCGCGCGGGAGGGTAGTCGGCTTTGCCTTCACCTTCGTTCTCGGCCTCACCGCCTGCCTGGCTCTGCTGGCCGCCGTGACCGTGGCCGCCTTCACCGCCCAGTCCGGTCGCGTGGCTTCCGGTGTTCATGTCGGCTCGCTGGACGTTTCGGGCCTCAGCCGCGACCAGGTAGTGGCTCGCCTCAACGCCACGTACGGATATCTCAGCGAAGGCAAGATCACCGTGACAACGCCGGGCGGCGAGCAGACGGCCACGTACAAGCAACTCGGACGCTCGGCGGACGTCCAATTGATGGCCGACGAAGCGATGAGCGTCGGGCACTCCGGCGATCCGATATCTGATGCGGTGACCATGCTCAGAACCGCCGTCGATGGCCGAACCGTTGGGGTCGCCGTGCGCGTGGACCCTCGAGCGGTCGCTACAAACATTCACCAGATGGCCGCCGCAAACCGGCAACCCAGTGATGCTCAGGCCTGGGTGAGCGCCGGAACATTCGGCTACTCATCGTCCGCGGCAGGTTCCAGCATAGACGAAGCAGCCATCTCGTCGGCCGTCGTCGACCATCTCGCCGATCCAAACGCATCGGCCGACTTCCGGGTCGGCGGCGCTCTGATAGTGCTGCAGCCCCGCGTGACCGAAGAGGACGCCCAAGCGGCCATCGCAGCCGCCCAGAAGATGCTGGTGGACGTCAGGCTGATCTTCACCGACAAGGCCGGCAATTCGAAGACCTATGTGGTGAGCGCGGACAACGTCCTGAACTGGATCGTCTTCGGCACAACGAGCGACGGCAAGTACGGGCCGACTGCAGACCCAACGCGCATGCAGGCCTACTTGGCTGGAATCGCGCCGCAGGTTAGAACGGCGCCCGTGGAGCCGACGATCGTGTTCAACGGATCCGGCGCCCCCATCGGCCTTCAAGGTGGCAGCAGCGGCGCGGACGTCGATGTCCCGGTTACGGCGCAGGCGCTCGCGACCTATCTGGACGGCCTGGCAGAAGGCCGGCAGCTGATGTTCGCCGTCACCGCTGCGACTTCGCCGATCTCGCCGAGCCTGTCCGCGGACACACTCAAGCACCTCGTCAACATCGGCAGCTGGACGACAACCTTCTACCCAGATGTCAGCAACGGATACGGCGCCAACATCCGAACGCCGGCCAAGGTTCTCAACGGCCAGATCGTTGAACCCGGCCAGCAGTTCAGCTTCCTGAACTTCGTTGGCCCGATCGACGCCGCCCATGGGTTCGCGATGGGTGGAGTAATCCAGAACGGCAAGAGCAATCACACGGGCGCGATGGGCGGCGGTATCTGTTCCGCCTCGACGACCTTCTTCAACGCGGCCGCCCGGGCGGGCCTCCAGATCGACGAACGGCACGCCCACTTCTACTACATCGATCGCTACCCGCAGGGGCTCGATGCCACGGTCTTCTCCGACGGATATCAGGTCTGGGACATGAAGTGGACCAACGACACGCCCAACCCGATCGTCATAGTGGCCGGGTCAACGTACGGATCCACGAGCACGATCACGGTCCAACTCTTGAGCCTGCCGCTGAACCGCAAGATCACGTTCAGCCCGGAGTTCCGAGCCAACGTTGACAAGGCCACAGACTCCAAGGCCTACACGAACAGCCTGGCCCCGGGCCAGCAGAACCGAGCCGAGTATCCGGACGACGGCTTCGACACGTCGATGACTCGCACGGTCACCGACTCGACCGGCACCGTGATCCACCAGGACACGTGGACATCGCACTACGCCAGGGTCAATGGACTGCTGCTCATCGGGGCCGCTGCGCCGGCCAGGACCACACTGCCAGGCCCACCGAGCGCACCCAGCCCCAAGCCGGCCCCGGCAATTCTGCCGTCGGGTTCTCCGGCCGCTCGGGCACCACGGCGGCGCTCCGGTCGGAGCTAGTGCCCCGGCCCCGAATGTTCGGGAGCGAATGGCGCGCCTCAGGTCCTCGCAGCCTGGGCCACGAATTTTCACCCAGGGTTCTGAATCGGGGCACTAGCAACGCCCCACGGCTCTCGGGGGTCGGGCCGCCCCGGCCGGTTGCTCATCGACGCCCAGGAGAGCACTAACTACCCGGCCGCCCGACTGCAGCCTCCGGCCGAACCACTTCCGGCCGCAGCGCGACTCGACTCCCTCGTGAAATCGCGTGACCTATTCGCTTCCCGGCCCCGCGGCTGGATTCCGAGCTACTTAGGGTCCGCGTGGGCGTCGTTGAGCAACCAGGGCGGCGCCGCGGGTCCTCACAGCCTGGGCCACGAATTTCCACCCAGGGTTCTGAATCGGGGCACTAGTTTCCGGCGTTCCTCGCTCGGCCTAAGCAAAATGGCCCGCCGCCACGTCTATAGCTGGGCGTGAACAAACATGCTCGCCGCCACGTCTGGACGCACGAAGGCACCTCCGGCGCGGAGGTCCGGCTGCCCAGCACGGAAGGAAGGCAATGGCGGTCATCATCGACATCGAGACCCCGAAGAAGGTCATGCCGGCCAGGCCGAGGCACAGAGTCAGCCAGACTCGCCGAGAGGCGGCCTGGGGTTACATATTCATCAGCCCCTGGATAGTCGGCCTGGTGCTCTTCGCTGCGGTGCCGATCCTGGCGTCGCTCGCGCTCTCCCTGACGGATTACGACCTGCTCAGG
>DASVKT010000146.1:0-1808 GCA_036385235.1 Candidatus Limnocylindrales bacterium
CGCGGTAGTGGAAGTCATTGCCCTGCCCGGCTCCAAGGTCCGCTACACCACGATCCAGAACTGGTCCAACGACGTCTACAACCTCGTGACCAAGCGGGCCTTCGCCTATGCGAACTCCACGGTGGAGTGGATTGATGCAAATACCGGCTCCCGCTTAACGATGAAGTACCCGGCAATCTGGCTGAAGGGCGAAGGCGCCACGGCCGAGGTGATCTCCGTGGCGGTGGCAGGCAAGGGCCAGCATCAGGACACGGGCGCCAAAGCGATCCACCTCGCGCCGAACACACGCAGCCGGATCGTGAGCAAGTCCATCTCCAAGGATGGCGGCCGGACCACGTACCGCGGTCAGCTCAAGGTGATCCCCGGCGCGACCGGCGTGGTTGCCAGCGTTCGCTGTGATGCGCTGTTGCTCGATGAGGGCAGCCGCTCGGATACGTATCCATATATCGATATTCAGGAAGACGACACGACGATGACCCACGAGGCCACCGTCGGCAAGATCAGCCAGGACCAGGTCTTCTATCTGATGAGCCGCGGCCTGACCGAGAATGAGGCCACGAACCTGGTGGTCCAGGGCTTTCTCGAGGTGTTCACCAAGGAACTGCCGATGGAATACGCCATCGAGTTCAACCGGTTGGTCAAACTGGAAATGGAGGGGTCCCTAGGATGACGGCCGAAGCCGAGGTGATTGCCTCAAAGCCCGCGGTGGTGCGCCAGTCGCCGACCGATCTGACGCTTTCATTCGTGGATGAGGCCACGGTTCGAGCGGTTGCCGCTGCCGCGGGCGACGCGGAGTGGCTGCTCGCGGACCGCCTGGCCGGGCTGGCGGCATTCGCCGCGCTCCCGATGGAAACCAATCCGCTCTACACCACGTACGTGGACCTGCGGAACGCCAAGCTCGCGGACGCGCGGCCGTACTCCGGGGCTGCTGTGGTTGCGGCCGGGGCGGACGCGGCGGCACTCCCCGACGGCGCGGCCGCGTTCGCCGAAATCACAGAGAACCAAGTCACGGCGCTGGTGCTCTCGCCCGAAGCCCGCGAGGCCGGGTTGATCCTGGAGACCCTGGCGGATCTGCGGGTCAGGGATCCGGAACTGCTTCGGACGCTCCTCGAGGGTGGCTGTGCGCTGCCCGAGAACGACAAACTCGCCCAGATGACTCGGGCGCTTTGGTCCGACGGCCTGCTGCTGCGAGTACCGGATGGCGTCCGCCTGGAGAAGCCGGTCGTCTTGCGGTGGGTCGTGGGCGCGCCTGATACGGCTCTGCTCACCCGAACCGTGATTTCGGTGGGCGAGGACGCGGAGGTCTCCGTCTTCGAGGAGCAGGTTTCGGCGGACTCGCCCGACGCGCCGCCCACAGATGCGCAGTCCTTCTTCGCCGGAACAACGGAAGTCCAGATCGGCGCCGGGTCCACCCTTGCGTTCGCCGGACTGCAGGATCTCTCGCTTCGGCAGATTGCGTTTCAGCACCGTTCGGCAGTGCTCGGCCAGGGCGCGACCGTCCGCTGGGCGCTGGCTCAGTTGGGCAGCCGGATCATTCGCAGCCGCATCGACAACCGCCTGGAAGGCAACGGTTCGACCGTCGAGCAGGCGGAAATCGTCTTCGGCTCGGCGGACCAGCTCTTCGACCTGACTTCCTACACGCGCCACCTCGGCCGCGACACCACCGGCAACCTGCTCTCGAAGGGCGCGCTGGCCGACAAGTCGCGCGCCTACATGAAGGGCCTCGCGGTCATCGATCTGCCGGCCCACGGCACGGACAGCTACCTCGGCGAGTTCGCCATGCTGCTTTCGCGGCAGGCCCGTTCTGT
>DASVKT010000147.1:0-11713 GCA_036385235.1 Candidatus Limnocylindrales bacterium
GGCCGGCCATCCAACTCAATCCGCGTTGATGGTCTCGCCGAGCAGGATTCGGTGGAGCTCGCCTTCGCACTCGGTCCGGCCGATGCCGATGACCTTGTCGCCGCGCTGCAGCTCCGTGTCCGAGCGAACGGAGAGCGCGCGCTCGTCGCGGATGATGGCAAAGATGGAGCAGCCGTCCGGCAGTTCCAGGTCGCCGGCCATCCGGCCGACAACCGGCGAGCCTTCGCGCAGCTGAGCCTCGACCAGCTCCAGTTCGCCGCCGCCGAGAACTGCCAGGTGCAGCAGCTCATGGACCGGGATGTCCGCCTCGATGGAGCCCAGGATCATGCGCGTCGGCGAAACGATCTCGTCGACGCCCAGGTGCTTAAAGAGCCCCTCGTTCTTGGGGTTGTTCACGCGGGCGATGGTTCGCGGCACGTCGAAGTGGTGCTTTGCCATCTGGCAGATGACGAGGTTGTCCTCGTCATCGCCGGTGACCGCAGCCACGATGTCCGCCCGGTTTGCGCCGGCCTGGCCGAGGTACTTGCCCTCGCAGCCGTCGTGCGGGATAACGATCGAGCCGATTTCCTCGGTGATCTGGGTGGCGCGAATCCGGTCGCGCTCCATCAGGGCGACTTCATGACCCGCAGCGATGAGCTCTCGGGCAAGGAAGTAGCCGACCTTGCCGCCGCCTACGACGATGACAAACATGCCGACCTCCTACCCGCGCTCAGCCGCGCGGTCGGCGGAAGCCGAGCCGAGAGGCCCGAGCAGCATCCGCCGCACTGGATATGACAGCTCTCCGGTTTGCCGTTGGCCCGGCGATGGCCGGTGTGTCGATGCCCTCGGCAGAGGGGTGGGGATGCTCGTGGCCGGGTGCTTCCGGGGCCTCGATGCCGGGGCCGGTCTTCATCGGCAGGTTCAGGTAGCCCGCGACTGAGTCGACCATGAGGTTGGTTCGGCAGAGCGTTGCGATGCCCAGTTCTGCGTAGGCGGCGGCTCGTACCGGGTCGTTGATCTTGGCGATTACCTGAGCCACGCCGAGAGACTCGGTGGCAACCTGGGCCGACATGACGTTGCGGTTGTCGCCTTCGGTTAGGGCCAGGAAGATGTCTGCGCCCTCCGCCCCGGAGCGTCTGAGCACGTCCACGTCAGTGCCGTCGCCGCGGACCGCGGTGCCTTTGAACGTTTCAGGAAGGCGGTCGAAGGCAGAGGTCTTGATGTCGAAGATGATGACCTCGTGCCCGTCCGCGTCGAGGTTCTCGGCCAGCGTCGAACCAACGCGGCCGCATCCCACGATCACGATCTTCATTGAGACTCCTCGCCCATCGGCTGACGCACCACCCACACTGCGCAGGGGGCGTTCTTCAATGCATAGGGAACGGCCCGCCCGACCGCGAAATCACCGCCGAAGCGGGTCTTGTATGGCAGGCCGAGTATCAGCATATCTGCGTCGCGCGCTGCGGCTTCATCCACGAGGGCGGCTCCGACGTCCCGAGCCTGCACCAGGACCGACTCCAGCTTGCAGTGCATGGCCTCGGCGATACCTTCCGCCGCGTCGAGGACTCTCTGGGCTTCTTCCGAACGCTCCGCCACGTCCGCATCGAGCGGCTGGGTCCAGTCGAGCTCGACGACATGGACGGCGATCAGTTCGGCGTGACAGGGCCGGCCAACCTCGATGGCCATCCGGACGATGGCATCGTCGCTGGGCCCACCGCTGAGGGCAATTACGGCCCGTTTGAAGACGGGCACATTCGCCGCGGGCACCGGACCTCCGTTTATCGTGACAGGCGGCGGGCTACGGCCGCGTACGAGCGGGAACGATACCACCGGCTCGCCGGAACGTACGGGCCGAAGGTTGTGAGCACGACAGCGTCGTGCCTGGTTGCGGTTCCGGCCGTTCGGCCCGCGAAATCAGCCGTTCGGCCTGGGTTGGCCTCGCGATTCGGGTGGGGCGCCGGTCGGGAACGCGCCTTGCCTACTGAGCCGCCGTGCCGTTGTCCGCGGCGATGAGAGCGCCGTCCGGCTGAGTCACTGCGGTGGCGGCTGCGCGGGTCTCGTCGCGGCGGTACGGGACGTTGATCACGACGGTGTGCGGCCGGCCCAGGAGCGCTGTGCGGAGCTGCTTGGCGGCCTGGTTGTACAGCATCCGCTCCCACCAGCTGCGAGCGACGTACTCGGGGATGAGTACGAACGTGATCGGCTCTTCCTTCTCCTCTGGCCAGGAGCGGTCCAGAACGTCCAGATATGCGACAACCGGGGCGATGAGCGCCCGATAGGGCGACTCGACGAGCACCAGCGGCACGTCCGGGACGGCCTGGGTCCACATCACGCGAACCGCTTCCGCGTGGATCGGATCCTCGGATACGTATATGGCGCGGATGTCCTTGGTGATGGACCGGGCCACGTTCAGGGCCTGGACCACGGCGCGGTTCACGCCGGAGATTGGGATGACCACGCGGTTGTGGCGATGCGGCTGCGGGATCGCGGTTCCTGGCGTCATCTGCAGTGCTCTGGCCGAGGCCGCGTACTGGTGGCGGATGAACATCATCATCGCGATCAGGGCGGGGATGAAGATGAGGACCATCCACGCGCCGTTGAGGAACTTCTCATAGGCGACGACGAGGAAGACGACGCCGGTCAGGATCGCGCCGAAGCCGTTGAGGAGACTGCGCCAGAGCCAGCCGGGGTTTCGCTCCTTGCGCCAGTGAATGACCATGCCGGCCTGCGAGAGCGTGAAGCAGATGAACACGCCAACCGAGTAGAGCGGGATCAGGGCGTCTACCGAGGCGTTGAAGGCCCAGAGCATGCCGATCGCGGCCGCAGCCAGGACGACGATGCCCCAGGAGAAGGCCAGCCGGTCGCCTCGGAAGGCGAACTGGCGCGGCATCGAGTCGTCCTTGGCCAGGATGGCCGCCAGGCGAGGGAAGGCGTTGAAGCTCGTATTGCAGGCCAGGAACAGGATCATGGCGGCGCTGACTTGCAGCAGGGCAAACAGGATTCCGGGGCCGAACACGGCGGATCCGATCTGGGCGAGGACCGGCTGGCCGGCGGCAGTCTCGGCCCTGACGCCGTAGTTCATGCCGACGAAGGTGAGGCCGATGAAGATGACGCCCAGAAGGAGGGCCATGATGATCAGCGTGTTGGCGGCGTTCTTCGCTTCCGGCGGTTTGAAGGCGGGCACGCCGTTGGCGATCGCCTCGACGCCGGTGAGAGCGACCGATCCTCCGGCGAACGCCTTGAGGAGCAGGAAGATCGTGAATGCCTCCGTGCCCGCCTTCTCGGCGAACTTGGATGGCTCCACCTGGTGTGCGTGCCCCATGAGCACGTTGGCAGTGCCCACGCCGATCACGAGAAGGGCCAGGCCCACGAACATATACGTGGGAATGGCGAAGATATTGCCCGACTCCCGGACGCCGCGGAGGTTGGCGGCCGTCACCAGGATGATGATGATCGCGCCCAGCTCCACGCTGTAGGGCTTGATCACTTCGAAATAGGCGGAGAGGTTGGCCAAAGCCGCCGCGCTTGAAACGGCGACGGTCATGACGTAGTCCACCATGAGCGCGGCCGCGGCAATCAGGCCGAAGTTGGGGCCGAGATTCTCGCGGGCCACCACGTAGGCGCCACCGCCCGACGGATAGCCGTGACAGACCTGGCGGTAGCTCAGGGCCACGACGGTCAACATGAGGGCGATCGCAGCGGCCACCCAAATGGACCAGGTCATCCAGGCGATGCCGGCCAGGATCAGGACTCGCAGGATTTCGTCGGTGGCGTATGCGGAAGACGAAATGGCGTCCGAGCTGAAGATCGGGAGCGCCAGCTTCTTGGAGAGCCGCTCGCCGATCTCGGATGCGGAGGTCAGCGGCTTGCCGAAGAAGAACGCTCGGACCCGGGCCGCGCGTCGCGCGCCGGCGGAAGTGGGCACGCTTGCGGCGGCCTTGGCCACCATAACGCCCGGGCCGGCGTACCGGAAGTAGTCGGAGTGCGGCCGGTTGACCACCACGCGCCGGTCGCCCAGCTTGCGGCCGTGAAGAGGCGGACGGGGAGCGGTCATCTAGAGCGGGGACCTCAGGAAGGGGAAGCGCGAGCCTGGACGGGACTCTGCCGACGGCACCGACATGACAAGGCTAGCACGGCCCTCAGGCCCTGGCTGCCGTACCTGCCGTACCTGCGGCACGATCCGGGTGACCCGCAAGGCCCAATCCGGTCTACTTGAATTGTGGACCTCAAGGCCGTTCGGCCCGGCCCCGGTCCCGGTCCCGGCCCCGACCGCGGTCAACGCCCCACGCTCAGGCGCCGGGCCAGGTTGTGCGGTAGCCCGGCCTCCGCCATTGCGGTTTGCGTGGCCTCAATGTCGTACTCCGCGCGATGCCAGGCAACGTAGGCGGAGCCGGTGTCGACGACCATGTAGCTGGCTCGGGAGTCGCCGTCTCGCGGCTGGCCGACGCTGCCGGGATTGAGGATGGCCCGTTTGTCCCCGAACCGGAGACGCGTTCGCGACGTGACCGGAACCATATGCATCACTCCGTGGGTCTCTCGAAAGGCCATCGCGACATGTGTATGGCCGACCAGACAGAACTGGGTCTCGAAGTAGGGCAGGTTCCGGTTGGCGACAGCCGCCGAGTTCATGTATTCCCAGATGGGATTGCTGGGGCTGCCGTGGGCGAGGGTGACGCTCATGCTTTCCGGCTTGGCCAGTTCCGGAAGCTCCGCGAGGTACTTGCGGGTGGGTTCGTCGATGTTGGCGCGGGTCCATTTCATGGCGAGGTAGCCGTCCGGGTTGAACAGGTCGATGCTCTTGCCGCCGCCGCCGGCATCGTCGTGATTGCCGCGGACCCAGATGGCGCCGGCGGCACGCAGCCGATCCACGACCGCTTGTGGCTGCGGGCCGTACCCGACGGCGTCGCCGAGGTGCCAGATGGCATCGATCGATCCCACGGCCGACAGCACGGCTTCCAGCGCCGCCAGGTTTCCATGAACGTCCGACAGGACGACGATCCGCACGATCGGCCTAGAGCGGTTGACGGCGGCGGACCGCCGGGTCGCGGGGGAACTGCGGCGGCGTCTCGGTGATCTTCTCGATCACCGCCAGAACGTGGTCCTCCAGCCCGGGGACCGTGACGGCCTCGAGCCGGACGACGCGGCCGCCGACGCGGTGGAGTGCCATGCCTGCCTTCTCGAGTTCTTCCTCGGCCGGGCGCCGCTTCCAGGCAATCAGCAGGCCGCCGACCATGAGGAGCGGGAGGGCCAATTCGACCAATTCGCCCATTCCTGTGACCGCCCGGGCCGTGACCGCCTGCCACTGGCCGCGGTGATGTGGGTCCGCCGCCAGGGTCTCTGCCCGGGTTGCGGCGACGCGCACGTGGTCGTGGATGCCGAGGCATTCCGCAGTCGTGGCCAGGAACCGGGCCTTCTTGCCAACCGACTCAACGAGCAGGGCCCGCTTTGCCGGGAGAGCGACCGCCAGAGGGAGGCCGGGATAGCCGCCGCCACTGCCGAGGTCCAGGAATTCCTCGATCCCGGCCCGCCGCATGAATGGAATCGCGGTCAGGCTGTCCAGAACGTGTTGCAGCGCAATGGGGCCGGGTTCGCGGATGCCGCTCAGGTTGATCGCCTGGTTCCAGGCCATCAACAGCCGGGCGTGGTCGCCGATCGCCTCGAGCTGGGCGGGCGTGATGCCGCCCTCCAACTCGTCGCCCAGCGCCTCGTTCAGGCCTGCAGCGACGGTGGCGGTGTATGCCTCCGGCAGCTCGTCCAGGTCGTTAACGCACGTCGGGAGCGGAGCGCGATCAGGAGGTGGGGTCATCTGCGGACTCCCGTTCCTCATGTTCGCGCCGCTCCCGGCGTAGGCTCTTCTCGCACCCGGCGTCCCTCGGTCTTCCCGCGTTGGTTCAGTTGACGGCCCGGTCTCCCCGGCCCTTCGCTAACGCGGTTACCCATTTAGACGGTCCGCTACAGCGGTGCGGATGACGGAGAGTAGGCGCCGGCACCTAGCTCGTCAACGAGGTTTTCCACGAAAACAGGGCCTTCTTCCACGAAAGTGGATAACTCCCTACGTAAGACGAAGTACGTGGACGACCGTCCGCGACGTCGCGTCTGTAGAAGCGTCACGTTCGCGGAGTGCGTACCGGCTTCCCCAGGGTGCGGCGCACGACGTCCAAGACTTCTTCTACATAGTGATCTGCGTCGCCCTTCTCGGCGGCGGAGCGGACGCAGCCCTGGACGTGGTCTTCCAGTATCAGCAGCGCAACCGAGTCCACCGCGGCCCTGAGGGCGGCCGTCTGCTGGAGGATGTCTATGCAGTATTCCTTGCGCTGGATCATCCGCTCGATGCCGCGCACCTGGCCCTCGATGCGGCGGAGGCGGCGAATCAGGATGGCCTGGTCGCGGGAATAGGAATGCCGGAATGTCGAATCCGGCTCCGCTCCGTCGGCGCCGGCATCCAGTCCGTCGACCGTCGCAACGACGGACTTCTCGGCCGTTGCCTTCGCTGTTTCGTCCTGTCCTGCCAACTCGCCCTCGTTTCGCGGCCGCGCGGTGGGCCGATCCGGCTCGGGGAACCTCGGCCTCGCCGATAATACCCCCGGGGAGTATTTCTGACAATGCCGGTGCGTCTTCCGGGGCGTCCCGGAATCTCCCGAGCGGATAGACTTGCAGAGTGGAAGCGCGAGAGTTCCTGAGCATGGTTCGGGTCGCGTGACGGACGTGGCGATCGGCCGCAGCCCGCGCCACGGCTATGCCTTCGCGCATGCCAGCGAGGCGGAATTCGCCCGCATCCTGGACTTCTACCAGGTGCCCTTCGAGTACGAGCCCAGCGTCTTCCCCGTCCTGTGGGATCTGGACGGCAACGTCTTGGAGAGCTTCGCGCCGGACTTCTTCCTGCCGGACATGGAGTTGTTCATCGAGCTGACCACGCTCCAGCAGAAACTCGTACGCAAGAAGAACCGCAAGGTCCGCCGGCTCCGCGAGCTGTACCCTAGCCTGCGGATCAAGCTCTTCTACGCTCGCGACTTCCGGGCCCTGATGCTCAAGTACGGGCGGTCCGCGCTCGTCTCCGAGTTGAGCGGTACTCTGGGGCAGGTGATGCCCCGGCCCGAAGCCGAAGACCCCGGCGACACGGAATGCCGGCTCGACGGCTTGGATCGGGCGGCGGGCACGCCGGAAGGCGCCGGTCCCGCGATGCTCGGATCCACCTCAGACACGCGTCCTCGCAACGAACGCCCATCTCGAGCCGCCCGCCGTCGGGCCGTGCGGAGGGCCGCCGAGGCCGCCGCACATGCATCCGCTAACTATCCACAGAGGTAGCGATGAAGCCTTCCCAGGACCTGGTTTCGGACATTGAGGAAATCCTGTTGACCGAGGAGCAGATATCGGCCAAGGTGGCCGAACTCGGCGGCAGGATCAGCAATGACTATGCCGGGAGCGAGTTGACCCTGGTCAGCGTCCTCAAGGGCTCGCTGCCGTTAATGGCGGATCTGATGCGACGCATCACTGTTCCGCACCGGATAGACCTAATGGAAGTCTCCAGCTACGGCACTTCCACCGAGTCGTCGGGGCTGGTCCGGATCCTCAAGGATCTGAGCGCCCCCATCGAGGGTCGCGACGTGCTCCTCGTCGAGGACATCATCGACACCGGCCTGACGCTCAACTACCTGATCCGCTACCTCAAGGGCAAGAACCCCCGCTCCATCAAGATCTGCACTCTCCTGGACAAACCGGCCCGGCGCCTGGTGGAGATTCCCCTCGATTACGTCGGCTTCGAGATCCCGGACGCCTTCGTTGTGGGTTATGGTCTCGACTTCGACGAGGTCTACCGGAATCTCCGTTTTGTGGGGGTGCTTCGCCCCGAGATGTACGAGTCCTAAGGAATCAGACGATGAATCACACATCGGCCACGCGCGGCCACTGGATCGTTGGCCTGGGCGCGATCGTCGTCGTTGGGTCGACGTTCCTCCAGTGGTGGCAGATCGGCGGCGGCCCCGGCGAACTGGCGCAGAACTCCGGCATGGGCATTTCGGACGGACGCACGTTCCTGATGTTCCTCATCGGCGTCTCCACGCTGCTCCTGGTCACGCTGCCATTCGCCTTCGAAAGACCCATTTCCATCGACCACCCGCTCGCCTACCTGGGGCTCTTCGTGGCCTCTCTGGCGACATACGTTTGGCGGGCCGTTGAGCTGGTCACGCACTCGCCCGCGTCGCTCCTCCCCTTGCCGCCTCAGCGAGGCATCGGTTTCTGGCTGGCGGCCCTGGGTCTGGCAGTCCTCGCGCGCGGGGTCTTCGAAGACTTCGAGGAACGCCGCCGCCGGCTGTACTAGGACGTTCCGCTTTCGGTGTTCCGGATCCCGAGCGGAACGTAACGAGTGTGGGCGGCTCGCCTGGCGTTCCCATTTGGCAAGAGTCCGCAACTGCGGTTGACACCGTTGCTCTATAGTTATCCGCAGGCGATCCGGTATGCACTTGCACGGTCGTCTACTCACCGAGGTGTGGCTGTCGAGCGGGAAGCCGCTCGCCACCCCGAGAGCACCGGCATTGCGGCAAACGGCCGTTCGCCTTTCTGGCTATCGCGATCACGCGGTTACCCTCTCGTCTTGAGGTTCGTCTGTTCGAGTGGAGTACCTGGTTAAGCAGGCCCGCATCACCGACGTCGATCGGTTGTACGCGCTATGCGCGGAGAAAGGGGCTGTGCCTGATGGCGACAGCCCGATCGATGCGATCAGCTTGCTTCGCCAGCTCGTGTACCTACCGAGCGCGAGCATCGCGCTAGTAGAAGCGAATCATCAGCTATTGGGTGGTGCAGTCCTCGGGCTGCGGCCATCGATCAAGTCCGGCGGTTTCGTCGGCACGATCGATGTGCTCGTAGTCTCAGCAGGCTCAGACGGCGAGAAGGTCGCCGACCTGCTCATCGAAGAGATGCTGCACTCGGCAAGAAGAAAGGGCTGCACATCGGTCGAAGTCATGTTGACGCCAGACGCCGAGTACCTCTCGAGCTGGCAGGGGCATGGCTTCGCCAGGTCGGCCACCACCACTTACAGAGCGGCAGTCGTAGCGCGGGCATCGACGAGCCGTTGAACAAGCCCAGGTAGCCAAGCAGGAGTCAGCTGCGGCTGGCTTTAGGAGCGCCGGCACCAAGAGGTCACACGATCGACGACGGGGTCGCCGATCGGCAAATCAAGGAGTTCACCAGTGAGCAAGAACGTTGCGGTCTTCGTAGACGTAGCCAATATCTTCTACGCGGCGAAGGCAGCAGGCGCAGACATCGACTACGTCACGCTTCTCAAGGCCGCCGTGGCCGGGCGCGACTTCGTCCGAGCCTACGCATACACGGGTCTGGACCCGGAGAACGAGAACCAGCGCAACTTCCATTCCTTCCTCGCCCGTCACGGCTACAAGGTCGTGAGCAAGGACATCCGCAAGTACGGCGACGGCAAGGTCAAAGCGAACCTGGACATCGAGCTGGTCGTCGACATGATGAAGACGGCTCGGAATCTGGACGTTGCCATCGTCGTGAGCGGCGACGGCGACTTCGCCCCGGCCATCCGCGCAGTCCAGGAAATGGGCGTGCGCGTCGAAGTCATCAGCTTCCGCGGCAACACCAGCTCGGACCTGATGGAAGTCGCGGACGTCTTCTACGACATCACGGCCCTGGCCCGTGTGGACCACGAGTCTTCCCGATCGGGACGGCGCGTCTCCAACGACGACCAGGATCTTTCCATGACGGAAGTTCCGGACAAGCAGACCGAGGGTCGTGGTGGACGCCGCGGCCGCGGTGGCCGGGATCGGTTTGGTCGCGAAGGTCGTGGCGAGCCGGCAGAAGAAGGCGTTGCCGCCGAGAGCCGACCGGCGCGATCCACCGGGCGTGGCCTTGGTAGCCGCTCCGGTATCGCCGCCCCCGCTGCCGCCAGCGCCGGCGCAGGAGTTGCGCCGCGAGCCGGTGGTCGCTTGATCGCCCTGCCGGGCGAGAAACTCTCCCGGGCCGCGATGGCCGCACAGGCCGCCGCCGAAGGCGAGCCCAACGATGGCGAGCCGAACGAAGGCGAGCCGCTCGACGAGACGGCCGCCGAAATCATCGAAGGAGCCGAAACCGAAGGCGCCGAGGGCGGCGCCGAGGGCGCACATCGCCGCCGCCGCCGCGGTGGTCGCGGTCGCGGCCACGGTCGCTCCCAGTTTGCCGGTGAGGGCGCCGAGGGCGCCGAGGGCGCCGAGGGCGATGCTCTCGAAGCCGAAGCAGGCCTGCCGGCGGCAGCGCCGGCCCCGCGGCCCAATCAGTTCGGGTCTGTCTGGGACTCCCAGATCGGCATGGACAGCCGGCCGCCCCGCCTCGCGCCGCCAATCTCCCAGGAAGAAGATGACTTCGCCGAGCCGGAGATCCCGGAATACCTCCTCGCCGAGCGACGTCGCAACGCCGCAGGGCGTGGTGGCCGGCCTCAGGGTGGCGGCGGACGCGGCGGCGCGCGAAGCGCCTACGCCTCGGCCATGGATCGAGAGCGATACGGAACGCGCGGCACGTCGTCGCGCTATCCGGAGCCGGCTCGCCAGATGCCGTCCCAGTCGCAGCCGCCGCGCCGACGAGATGATCGCCCGGTGCGCCAGCCTCAGCCGCAGCAGCGCCGCGGTGGCGTGGTCATGCCGCGGATGGGTCGGGACTCTTCCGAGCCGTGGAGCGAGGTTCCGCCGGAGCTCGAGGAGCTTCTGCGAGCCCAGCTCTCCACGAAGCTGAGCCGCCCGGCCGACGCCGACACGGGTCGCGGTGCTGAAGCCGTTTCGGCCGACGCAGGCGCTGCGGTCGAAGCCGTCGAAGCCAAGGCCAAGCCCGCTCCTCGCAGCCGCCGCAAGCCGGCCGCGGCCGAAGTGGCTGCCGAGGGCATGTTCATCGAGACGTTCACCCTGGACGACGCCCCAGCAGCCCCGGTCGAGAAGGCTAAGCCCGCTCCTCGCAGCCGCCGCAAGCCGGCCGAGGCGAGCGCCGAGGTCACCGATGCCACCGAGGGCAGTCCCGCTCCGTCCGCCGAAGGCGCCGAGCCCGCCGCTCCCAAGAAGCGCGCTCCCGCCCGACGCAAGCCGGCCGCAGCCGCGGAAGCCCCCGTCGAGGGTGGCGAGCCGACCGGCGAGTAGCCGCCGGCTCAGTCCGCACAAGCCGTGAAGAACGCCGCAACGCGCGGCCAACCGCGCGCCCTGGCCGAGGTCGATTCGATGATCCTCGGCCGGGTGCCGCATGCCGTCCTGTTCGTCGGGCCCGGGTCCGTTGGCAAGACGACCCTGGCGATGGACCTGGCCGCGGGTCTGCTTTGCAACGATCCCGACCCGGCGGCCCGGCCCTGCCGCGATTGCCGCGGCTGCCGCCAGGTGGCTTCGGGCAACCACCCTGACCTGCACCACCTCGCGCCCGAGGGACCCGGCGGTCAGATCCGCATCGGAAAGGCCGGCGATCCGGAGCAGGGCACCGTCCGGCACATCATCGGCGAGTTGTCGCTATTGCCGGTTGAGGGCGGCGCGCGCGTCGTCATCGTGGAGCAGGCCCACCGCCTCAACGACGACGCCCAGAACGCGTTTCTCAAGATGCTCGAGGAGCCGCCGGCCGGCGTCACGATCATCCTCTGCGCCGACGACGAGGAATGCCTTCTGCCCACCGTTCGGTCGCGCTGCGTTCGCATTCGCCTGGGCGCCGTCGGCGGCCGCGAAATCGAGAACTGGCTCGGTGAACTTGGGGTTGCCGACGCTCCGCGCGCGGCCCG
>DASVKT010000148.1:0-1542 GCA_036385235.1 Candidatus Limnocylindrales bacterium
CACAAGATAGGCTCCGGCCGAGAGCGCCGGGAGCGGGTCCGGGAGCTGCTGGCAACGGTCGGTCTGGATCCGGACTACGGCGACCGATATCCCCACGAGTTCAGCGGCGGGCAGCGCCAGCGCATCGGAGTGGCCAGAGCGCTGGCCCTGCACCCCGATCTGATCGTGGCCGACGAACCGATCAGCGCCCTCGACGTCTCGATCCAGGCTCAAGTCATCAACCTGCTGGAGCGGCTTCAGGGCGAGTTCGGGCTGACCTATCTCTTCATCGCCCACGATCTTTCGGTGGTGCGGCACATAAGCGACCGGATCGCAGTGATGTACCTCGGCAAGATCGTCGAGGTGGCCGGGTCGCGCGACCTCTACGAGCGACCCCTCCATCCGTATTCCGTCGCTCTGCTGTCGGCGGTGCCGATACCCGACCCCGCGGTCGAGGGACGCCGCCGTCGGATCATCCTGACCGGCGACGTGCCCAGCCCGTCGAACCCACCATCCGGCTGCCGCTTTCACACGCGTTGCTGGCTCCGCGAGCGCCTCGGCAACCCCGAACGATGCGTCGCCGAAGATCCGGCATTGCGGGAGATGTCTGCCGGCCACGAGGTCGCCTGCCACTTCGCCGAAGAGGTCGATGGGACGGCGGAACAGGTCCAGATCACGGGGCGATCCGGCCGGAACGCCGCGGTCACCCGCCCGACGTGAGCAGCTGCTAGATCGCACCAGGCGAGCGACTACTGGGCCGGAGAACCTACGTCGGCCGAGCGCCATACGTCCGGCCTGAAGTGGCCGAATGGTTGTCGAGCGGGAGGGGTTTTCATCCTCGCCGCTGAGCGTGGGTGCGTCCTAGAGTCCTGGCATAGGCAGTGGCCGGAGCGCCCCCGGCGGTGGATCTGACGCCCCCGCTTCCCCGGATGCCCAAGGCATTAGGGAGGAAGCCATGACAAACGATCAAATCGGACCGACGGCAGATACTCGGGAACCAACCCCGGCCGGCGATCCAGCTATCGTCGGCACCCATGCGCAGCCCTCGATCGGCGGCGCCAAGGGTCGCTCGCTCACCTACCTATTCCGTGGTCTGCTCGTCCTGGCGCTTCTGGTGCCGGTCTCGCTGATCACCATTTCCCCCGCGTTCGCGAGCACGACCATCGCCGCCACCACGACGTGCGGCAATGTTCTCGGCGACCTGGGCGGCAGAGGTTTGATCTGCGAGGTCACCATCGTCAACTCGATAACCACCGCCGGCGGAACGTCGACGGTCACGGTTCGAGAGTGTCTCGGCTCTGCCGGCTCTCCTACTGACGGAAGCGGCGGCGGGGGCTTTCCTTGCTCGACCGTGACCTCCGTCCTGACCCAGCCGGTCACAGCAGTCACTCAATGCAATGACTCCATCAACGGCGGGGGAGGCACTCTCCGCTGCAGCGTCAAAGTCACCAACAACTTCGTAGGCGTAAGTCCCGGCTCGACTGCCGCGTCGGTGAACCAATGCGTAGGTTCGGGCGCGAGCGGGATCGTGGGCCAGACCATCAATTGCGACCCGTTCCCGGC
>DASVKT010000149.1:0-3804 GCA_036385235.1 Candidatus Limnocylindrales bacterium
TGTGGCGCCGCCTCGTCGAGCAGGCCGGAGCGCACCTTCGGACTCGGCCGGCGGAAGGGGAGTGGTCTGCGCTGGAATGCCTTGGCCACATGACCGATTCGGAATTGGTCACCTCGGCCCGGTATCGCTGGGTCCTCTCAGAGAGCGAACCGAAGCTCGCGGGCTTCGACCAAAACGCCTGGCTGGCTCGCCCCGATCGCCTCTCGGACGATCCGGCCCTGCTGCTCGAGGTGCTCAGCGTCCTGCGCCGGGCCAACGTCGCTCTCTGGCGCCGTACCCCCGCGGCGGAACGCGGCCGTGTGGGCCTGCATGCCGAGCGCGGCCCGGAGTCGTACGAGTTGCTCTTCCGCCTCCAGGCGGGTCACGGCCGGATCCATCGCGCTCAGGCTGAGCGGGCGTTGGCTCAGGCTCGCCGGCCGCGGTTTGTAGGTTGAGCTTCGGAAGCGCCGGACCCGGCGCATGAGCACGGCGATCATCGCGGCTGCGGCCATTTCGGTGCTGGCGCTCTTCTTCTTCATCGCCGAAGGCGACGGCCTTTCCGAAGCACACGCCCGCACCAGGGCGCAGGTCTTGAACGCTGTTCGTTGGGCAGTCGTCATCGCGCTCAGTTGGGTGCTGATTCCTTCTGCCGCGTCGCAACCCGGACCGGACCGGGTCACAATCATCGTGGGGCTTGCCCTCCTGATCGGGGCCACGATCCTCATCCCGGTCCGCTGGTTCGTTCAGTTCGGCGGTCGCGATCCCATCTGGGAACTGCGCCGAACCAAGACCGAGGTCTCGCTGCTCGCCAACAAAGTCCGGCTCGGCAAGGGCGCCGTTCCCGTCTCTCGCCTCGAGGAGACAATCAGTCACATTCGGGCGATCCGCACGCCGTCCACGGCCGAGTTGTGCGACCTCCTGGCCGCCCAGATCGACGACCTGGTCGCCGGCCGGGAGTCCTGGAATGAAGCCGGCCGTCGCTCGATACGGATCGACGAGCTCAGTCGAGAGGTCTGGCCCTACGACATGCCGCCGTTCGAGGTGCATCTCGATGAGGCGACGTTCTTCTGGCGGCTGTACCGCCATTTCGGACGCATGATGGAGATCGGCTCGGTCGATGCGACACCGGACTCACTGCGCGAGTTCTCCGAGCTGATGGCCTCGCTCGACGAATTCCGCCGTCCGGACACATACCGATTCGTCGATGCCGTGCTCCAGTCCGCCGATCATTGGTTGGACAACCCAATCAAGGGCACGCCCTGGATCGCCGGTTACGGCTTCGAGGTCCTCGGCCCGAACGGGCTCGATGAGGTCCTGAAGCTCTGGCGGCGCGACGCGGTCCTGTGGGGCGCCCATCTCGACGACGAAGACCGCCTGGCCCTCAAGGAAGACCTCGCGAGGCACGCGCAAGAGACGGCCGCAACCGAGCCCGAGCCCGAGCCCGAAGAAGAGGTGAAGGCCCAGTCGGCAGAGTCCGACGAGCCGGCCCCGTCCGACGATCCGCCGACCTGGGCTTCGGACCAGCCGGCCCCGTCCGACGATCCGCCGACCTGGGCTTCGGACCAGCCGGCCGAACCGGTGAATGGGGCAAGCTGACCGAGCGGTCTCGCTCTAGCGCCCCAGGATCCGGTCCACCTCAGGGGGACGTCCCGGTTTCTGTTCAGCGGGGCGCCGTGGCGGAGGTCGGACAAGAACGGACCGCTCGCGCGGCTAGCTCCAGGGGATCGGCGTGATGCCGTCCGAGCGGGCCTTGAGTACATCCACGTCGCCGTAGTCCTTGTCTCCGGCCTCGACATGGGGCGAGTCTGTGGCCCATTCCGTGCCGCCCTCCTTGAGGGCATCGGCGAAGGTGTAGCGGCCGATCATAGTGGTCTCGATGAAGTACCAGTTGCTGCCCTGGCCGTCCAGGTTGACGCCCATGTAGGCGTGGCCCGGAATGATGATGATCACCGGCTCCAGCCCCAGAGCCTCCGCTGCGGCGGCGTAAAGAAGGCTCGTCTCGATGCAGTTGCCGCTGCCTCCGGTCAGAACCTCGGTTGGAAGGCGGATGCGCTGAGAGTTCTGGTCGAAGGTCTCCGTGGTGCTCACGTAGGTCAGGTGGTAGTCCGTGGTCTCGGCCTGCCACAGGGCGGAGAGTCGCTGCTGGACGTCGTGGTCGGCGTCTTTGGCCTTGTTGTAGCCGCTGGTCATCACCTTGCCCGGGTTGTACTTGGCGGCCTTGGTGATCAACTCCTCAACCTTTGGATCGGTGGGGGTGATCATCGCGGACAGGAGTTCGTAGTCCTGCGCCTCCGTCATGTTGTCGATGGCCCACGGGAAATCCCGCCGGGAGGTGACGGTGGTCGTGGCCGTCTGATCCAGGACCGTTCGCGACTGGCCGTTGTCCAGGTAGGAGACGACGACGTGGACGTCCGCCTGCTTCTCGCTGCTGAGATCGTTGATGGCCGAGGTGGTGAGGCGCGGGTTCTGACGGATCTCCTGGCTGGCCCCGGCTTCAACGGTCACCGTGTCCGTGGCCTGATTGGTGAAGCCCGGGATCTCGCTCATGGCCACGATCTTCACGGCCGAGGTGTTGTCGTTCTGGACGGTGATGACCACGAAGTCCGCCAGGAATTTGCCGTAGAGGTGGGCCAGTGGCGTGATCAACCGGTCCCGATAGTCGAACTTCGCGGTGATCTGGTTCACGGTGCCGCTCAAGCCCGAAGACACCGCTCCTGAACCTACGGCTCCGCTGGGGCTGGGGCTGGCGCTGGCGCTTGCGGGGTGGAGTCCTGTGGCGAACGGACCGATGTCACCGTCGCGAGGGGGCTCGGTGCTGGAGCAGCCGACCATTGCTGCCAGCAGCACGGCAGAGGCTCCCAGCGCCGCCAGCTTGCGGAGCCACCTGCTCGATGAAGCCATTGGGTTCCTCCTCGACCGTGACACGGGGAGTTTCATGTTGGGGAGAGTGCAGGGGAGATCGTAGCGTCCGGGTGGTTCGGCCACCAGCCGGAATTCATCCTACGGGGCGGGTTTCAGCCGGCCACCACTCGCAGGTCCAGGCTGGACTGATTGAGTACCTCGACGCCGCCATCGGTGCACGCAACGATGTTCTCGAGGCGCACGCCCCAGCGGCCGGGCAGGTAGATCCCGGGTTCCACGCTGAACGCCATGCCGGGCGCCAGCGGGGTTGTGTTGCCGGCGACGATGTATGGGTCCTCATGGACCTCGAGGCCGATGCCGTGGCCGGTGCGATGGGTGAAGTAGTCGCCGTAACCGGCTTCGGCGATGGTCCGGCGGGCGGCGGCGTCGATCGAATCGGCGCTGATGCCGGGCTGTACGGCGGCCGTCGCGCGGGCCTGGGCCTCGCGGACGAGGTCGTAGACGCGGCGAAACTCCGGCTCGGGCTGGAGGTCGGCGTCGCCCGCGACCCAGATTGTTCGCGTCGTGTCGCTGAGGTACCCGGCGAAGGTGCCGCCCAGGTCCAGGACGACCGGTTCGCCGGCCCGAATCAGCCGATCGCCGGCGTCGTGGTGAGGGGAGGCGCCGTTGGGCCCGGAACCGACGATCGCGAAGTCGGCCAGGTCGTGACCCTCATCGATGAGGCGGCCGCGGATCTCGCGACTGACCTCCGCCTCCGTCCGGCCGATGAGCCGACCGGCGGCGATCACGTCGACGGTTCGGTCGGCGGCTCGCGCAGCCAAGCGGAGGAGCCGCATTTCGTCCGCGTCCTTGACCTGGCGCAGGTCGCGCAGGACGGTGCTTGCCGGCCCGAATCGGCTGTTCGGAAGAGCGGCTTGCAGGCCGAGGACGTGCATCGCCCAGAGCCGGTCGGAGAGGCCGATC
>DASVKT010000150.1:0-5073 GCA_036385235.1 Candidatus Limnocylindrales bacterium
TTTCTGCTCAACGGCCTGTCGTTCGGGGCATGGGCGGCCCGAATTCCGGCCGTTCTGACTCAGACACACCTCGACGAGGCGGGATTCGGCTTCGCCCTGCTCGGCGCTTCGCTTGGGTCGGTCTTGACGATGGCGATCGGCGGCTGGCTGGGCGGGCGATTCGGGACTCACAAGTTGACCCCGATAACCATGGTCTGCTGCGGCCTAATGCTGCCCTTAATCGGCGCATCCTGGAACTTCGCCAGCCTTGTGATCGCGCTGCTCTTCTTCGGCATCTCGCAGGGCACGATGGACGTCTGCATGAACGCCAATGGGCTTGCCGTCGAGCGAGCAGGGGCCGGGCCGATCATGTCGCGGCTTCACGCGACCTGGAGCATCGGTGCCTTTTCCGGAGCGCTGATCAGCGCCCAGGTTGCCGCTGTTTCGATCCCCGTTCTGCCGGAGTTCACAGTGATCGGGGTGGCGATGGTCGCGGTCGGAGTGGTTCTGTTCCGGACGATGCTCCCCGATCGCCACGCCGCCGGAAGCGGGGGCCTGCGCCTGCCGACAGGACGACTCGCCCTCCTGGGCGGCCTGGCCCTCGTTGGAATGCTGGCCGAAGGATCCGCAACGGACTGGAGCGGCGTCTACCTGCGGCGCACCCTGGAGTCCAGCGAGGCGATGGCGGCGTTAGCGGTGGCGACATTCACCGGATCCATGGCCTTCGCGCGGCTCTTCGGCGACAAGTTGACAATCGTCCTGGGCCAAGGACTTCTGGTGAGCGGCGGGGCCGGATTGGCCGCCGCCGGGTTGGGACTGGCTCTCGCGTTTCAGGCTCCCGCCCTGGCGATCATCGGCTTCGGAATGATGGGTCTGGGACTGGCCGCAGTGGTACCGACGCTATTCCGCGCGGCCGGATCTCAGCCCGGGATCCCATCGTCCGTCGGCATCGCCGCCGTCACGACGATGGGCTACGGCGGCGGTCTCCTCGGCCCGCCGACTATCGGCTCCATCGCCCACGAGGTGGGCCTTCGGGTTTCCCTCCTGATCATCCTGGTCCTGCTGGCGATCCTGGCCCTTTCGGGACGGCGGGCGCTGGCGACGCCGGCCCGTTCGGAGTGACCCTCCCCTACCGCCTCCGACCGCGTTGCGGCCTGGAGCCTGTGCGTTTGACGACGTTCGGTGTGATCGTGTGGTCCCACGTCGGCCGGTCGATCCATTTCGCAGCCCAGCCGTCGTCCTCGTGTTCGTCCCGAATCCCCACCAGCCAGTCCGATGCGGTGGCGAGCGAGGTCGCGTCCTCACCGCCCGGTTCCTCACCGGCCGGCATGACTCGAACCTCGGTTACCTCCAACTCCGGGCCCTCAGGGCCGCTATCGGGGCCACCCGCAACTCCCCTGCCACGGCGCTGAGCGCCTCTCAACGGCTTGATGGTCCGGCCCGCGCGTGCCGGCGCCGGCCTCGACCCGGCCGGAGCCGCCGATGCATTCTTCGCGGCGCGTTCCGCCGCGCGCGCTACGGCCGCGGACGCATCCTCATCCAAGACACGCAGCCGAACCTCCTGTATCTCGTCGCGCAAGGCGGCGGCCCGCTCGAACTCGAGATCCCTGGCGGCCTGGCGCATCTCAGCCTCCATCTGTGCCACCAACTTCTCCACTTCGTTCTTCGCCAGTTCCGAAAGGGCCCGCTCCTGGCCCGGTCCCGTCTTGTACGTACCGTGAGCCTCGGCTACGGCCCGCAATCTATCATTTATGTCGCGGATGCTCTTCACAATGGTTACGGGCGAGATGTTGTGCGCGGTGTTGTATTCCTCTTGTACGGCGCGGCGTCGATTTGTTTCATCGATCGCAACTCTCATCGAGCCCGTGATGCGATCCGCATACATGACGACTTCGCCTTCTGTATTTCTGGCAGCCCGTCCAATCATTTGTATGAGCGACCACGAACTTCTAAGGAACCCTTCTTTGTCCGCGTCGAGTATGGCCACCAGTGTCACTTCCGGCAGGTCAATTCCTTCTCGGAGCAAGTTGATACCGACAATTACGTCATACACGCCGAGTCGCAAGTCTCGAAGTATTTGAACACGTTCCAGTGTGTCAACTTCGGAGTGCAGGTATTGAACTTTCACACCAAGTTCGTGCAAATAGTCGGCTAGGTCCTCAGCCATCTTCTTTGTTAGAGTCGTGACGATGGAGCGCTCACCACGCTCTACCCGACCTCGTATCAGCTCAAGTAGATCGTCGATCTGGCCTTCAGTGGGTTTGACCGTGATCTTGGGGTCAACCACGCCGGTGGGCCGGATTAGCTGCTCGACTACCTGCTGACTTCTCTCGAACTCGTATGGTCCCGGCGTCGCACTCATATATACGACTTGATTCAGGCTGGCCTCGAACTCCTCAAACGTGAGGGGCCTGTTGTCCAGCGCCGATGGCAACCTGAAACCAAAGTCGACCAGGATCTCCTTGCGCGTCCGGTCGTTCTTGTACATGCCGACAACTTGCGGAATGGACATATGGCTCTCGTCCACAACGAGCAACCAGTCCGGCGGGAAGTAGTCAAGCAACGTCCAGGGTCGGCTCCCGGGATCGCGCCCGGAAAGGTGCCGGCTGTAGTTCTCGATGCCGGTGCAATAGCCCAACTCGCGCATCATCTCCAGATCGAACGTCGTGCGCTGTCGCAGCCGCGCTCCTTCAAGCTGGCGCCCCTGAGCCTCCAGCTCCCCGACGCGGGCCTCCATTTCGTCTCCGATGGCCTGCACCGCGGCCATCAGCTTGTCCTTGGGCGTGACGAAATGCGTGGCCGGGTAGACGTTCAAGTCTTTCCGCTCCGCCAGAAGCTCACCGGTCAGGGGATCGAGCTCAGTAATGCGCTCAACCTCGTCGCCAAAGAACTCCACCCTGACCAGGATGTCCTCCGCCGCAGGAATCAATTCCAGGGTGTCCCCCCGAACACGGAAGCGAGCCCGCGACAAAGCCGCATCGTTGCGCTGATACTGAAGGTCCACGAGGTGGCGCAGGACGGCGTCGCGACGGTACTGCCCGCCGACACGCAACCGCAAGATCGTGGCGCCGTAGTCCACCGGCGCACCCAGGCCGTATATGCAGCTGACGCTGGCCACGATGATCACGTCCCGCCGCTCGAACAACGCCTTCGTGGCCGCGTGGCGGAGCTTGTCTATTTCGTCGTTGCGGCTCGAGTCCTTCTCGATATACGTATCCGACCGCGGCAGATACGCCTCCGGCTGGTAGTAGTCGAAGTAGCTGACGTAGTACTCGACGGCGTTGTCCGGGAAGAACTCCCGGAACTCGGAGTACAGCTGGGCGGCCAGTGTCTTGTTATGGGCCAGGACCAGAGTCGGCTTCTGGAACTTCTCTATCACTGAGGCAATTGCGAAAGTCTTCCCGGTTCCAGTCGCACCCAGCAACGTCTGATGGCGCAGGCCTTTGGCCAGGCCTTCGCTCAACTTTTCGATCGCCTGGGGTTGGTCGCCGGTGGGCTTGAAATCGGCCACCAGCCGGAAATCGGGCACGTCAACCTCTCCAACGCGGGAGGTCAGTATAGAGTCGCGCCGCGGTTTAGTACACCCGTTCTATCACGATGCAACCACTGTGCGCACCCTTACCGCCCATCCAGACGCGACCGCCTGTCCGCTAAGTAGACTGATCGCCCTGGGACCCGCCAGCGATCGGGATACTGCAAACGGGGGCGAACATGACGCCAGGCGCAATCGACGAGGAACCGGCCTGCTGGTAGCCGGCACTCTGGTGGCCCTGGCATTGGCTGCGTGCTCACCTTCCGTCGCGACGCCGTCGGCAACCCGTCCCGCCACGCCCGCCGCCAGCCCAAGCGGCGCCGTCTCGCCTAGCCTCACCGCAACCGCGACTCCCCTGCCAACGCCGGTACCACCGCCCTACTTCGCCGCAACCGGCTCGATGGCCGAACCCCGCGGCGGCCACACCGCAACCACGCTTCAGGACGGCCGCGTTCTCGTGGTGGGCGGCTGGACCAATGCGACCCCAAACAACGTCCTGAAGTCGGCCGAGCTCTTCGATCCCAAGACCGGCAAATTCACGCTGACCGGCTCGCTCCACGAGGTCAGAGCGAATCAAACCGCGACGCTACTGAACGACGGCCGCGTTCTCATCGTCGGTGGGTTTGGCGGCGCAGGCGCGGCGTCACTGAAGTCGGCTGAACTGTTCGATCCCGGCACGGGCAAGTTCACCTTGACCGGTCCACTGGCGAACCCGCGCTTCGATCACACTGCAACCTTGCTTGCGGACGGCCGGGTCCTGATCGCCGATGGCAGCAACGACACGTCGGCGCGGGAGGGTTCGGCCGAGATCTACGACCCGGCAACCGGCAAGTTCACCGTGACCGGCCCGCTGAAAGCGGCCCGCTTCTAGCATACGGCGACGCTGCTCCCGAGCGGCCTGGTTCTCGTGGCCGGCGGCTGCGACGGGCTCAAGGCGATCGCTTCGGCCGAACTCTTCGACCCGGCGACGGGCAAGTTCACCTCTACCGGTTCGCTGACCACAACGCGCGACTTCCACACGGCCATGGAACTCAAGAGCGGCCTCGTGCTGATCGCGGGCGGTCAGGACGCCGCGGGCGCCCACCTCGCCTCGGCCGAGCTATACGATCCCGGCACGGGCAAGTTCAACGCCACGGGGTCGTTGACGACGGGCCGATGGAGTCCCGGTGCGACCCTGCTCGCCGACGGCCGCGTTCTCTTCACCGGCGGCATCGGGACCGGCAAGTACCTCGCCTCGGCCGAAACCTACGACCCGGCTACCGGCCTATTCACCGACACCGGCCCGATGACGGCGGCCCGATCGGGGCAAGCCGATGCGCTGCTGCTCGATGGCAGAGTCCTTGTCACCGGTGGCCGCGACGAGATGAGCTACTGGACGTCGGCCGAGATCTGGACCGTCTGGTGGCCCGATCCGGAAGAAACTGCACAGCTGCCAGCCATTCGGACTCATTCTCGTGAGTGCCTGACGACCGAAGCGACTCCTCAACGAATCGGGACACTGGCCGCCGGTGTCCGCCCCGGTTTCCGTCAGGCCACGCGACGAACTGGTATCTGACAGCGCA
>DASVKT010000151.1:0-13226 GCA_036385235.1 Candidatus Limnocylindrales bacterium
CGAGGCTCCTGCGGGCGAGGCTCCTGCGGGCGAGGCTCCTGCGGGCGAGGCTCCTGCGGGCGAGGCTCCTGCGGGCGAGGCTCCTGCGGGCGAGGCTCCTGCGGGCGAGGCCGGCAGCGCGCCGCGGCAGCACGTTCCGGCGGTTCCACTCTGGAGCCGCCTATACGGCCTGGGGAGCATCTACGCCAAGACTCTGCGGGACTCCAGACTGGCCTTCCTGATCGCGGCCGGATTGCTCGGCGGAATCATGGCCGCCGGCTGCAAGGCCTTCGGCGCCGCCTACCCCACCGCGGCGTCTCGAGTGGACCTGGCCAATGTCATCAACAACATTCCGCCGGTCCTCAAGGGCCTCTACAGCAGCCCGGTCAATGTGGAGACACTGGGCGGCTCGCTGTCCTGGAAGTACGGCCCGTTCTTTGCTCTGATCGCCGGGCTGTGGTCCATCGTGGCCCTGTCGGGGACGCTGGCTTCGGAGGCCCGGCGGGGCAGCCTGGACATGGTGGCGGCCGCGCCCTTCGGCAAGCGCCGCATCGCTGTTGAGAAGCTCGCCGCCCACGTTACGGGCATGTCTGGGGCAATGGTCTTCCTCGCCTTCGTCACGTACTTCGGCTCCCAGGCCTTCAGCACTCAGCCGAATGACGCGGTGCCACTCTCGGGGGCCGTTGGATTCGCACTCTGGGTCGGCTTGATCGGGCTGGTATCCGGCTCCGTGGCGTGGGCCCTGGCGCCCTTTGCGGGACGGGCAAGTGCGGCAGGGGTAGCCGGGGCAGTCATGCTCGGCGGGTTCGTGATCAGCGGGTATCAGTCCTCTGTGCCAGCGGTGCAGCCGCTGACGAATCTGACCTGGTTCCACTGGACCGCAAACCATCTGCCGCTGGCCGGGCAATACGACTGGGCGTCCTTGATTCCGGTCGCAATCGCGGTGGTCGTGCTATTCGCGGTGGGCATCATCGCCTTCGACCGCCGCGACCTGGGCGCGACCAGCGCCATTCCCGCCCCGGCCATGCCGCAGGCGCTCCTCGGTGTCGGCGGTCCGGGTCGTCGGGCGCTTGGTGAGCGACTCCCGCTCGCTCTGGCGTGGGGCATCGGCCTGGCCATCTACGCCGCCCTGATCGCCGCCTCGAGCCGTTCTTTCGCGGACGAGTTGCACAAGTCCCCCGACACGTACCAGCTCTTCGCCACTCTGTTCAAGGGCTACGACATCTCCACCGGGGGCGGCTTCTTGCAGCTGATGTTCACGTACCTCGGCTTCATCGTGGCCGGGCTGAGCGCCTCGACGCTCGTGGCCGGCTGGGCGTCGGACGAGAACGACAGGCGTCTCGAGCTGCTGCTGGCCAGCCCGCTCGGTCGAGCCCGATGGGCGGTTTCGGGCGGTCTGGGGGTCCTGGGCGGAATCGCGGTCATGACGGCCGTGGCCATGGCCGGAATTGCGCTCGGCGTGGCTTCGGCCGGGACGGACGTTCTTACTCCCACGGCCGGCGCGCTGGTCATCGGTTTGTACGCCGCAGCCGTCGCGGGTATCGGCTTCGCGGTCGGCGGGTTCGTTCGCAACACCGTAGCGGGCGAGGTGGTTGCGGTCGTTGTCATCGCAACCTTCCTTGTCGATTTCCTGGCGCCCCTGCTCAACCTGCCGGACTGGGTCCACCAGCTGGCGCTGACGTCGCACCTGGGCGAACCGATGGTTGGTATCTGGGATCCCGTCGGGATGGCTTTCTGCGGCGTGGTAGCGGTGGCGGGATTGCTTCTGGGCGCCGTGGGGATCCGGCGCCGCGACATCGTCTGAATTGACCAAGACGAAGGTACCCGAGCCGCTTAAGCCGAGCCGTGGGTAGACTGTTGCGTCTGGCGTGCGGTTCGCACGGCGGCCGAATGCCACTCGTCTGCAGGGCGATGATGGCCCAGCCCGGATTTGGACCCGGGCACGATAGCGCACGATAGCTCCGAGGGACGATGAGAATCACCGACATTGCCGGCTTGAGAAACGTGCGCGGCGCGCGAACTATCGTGGCCGTTGTTGTGGCCGCGTCGTCGTTCCTGGCACCCGGTACGGCTCTGGCAGCGGACCCGGCTGCGGTCGCCCCCGCGATCTCGGACACGTCCACATATGCATCCGTCTGCCCAGATCCGGGGCCGGGCCAAGTCCGCTGCTTTGCGCTCGAAAGAACGGACGTCGCGCCTCGGACTGCCGGCCAGGTCTCCCCCGCCGCCGGCCCCTCGGGACTGTCGCCCGCATCGCTTCAGAGTGCCTATAGCTTGCCATCCGGATCGGCTGGCTCGGGCATGACCGTGGCCATCGTGGATGTGGGTCACCTGGCGACTGCAGAGTCGATCCTGGCAACTTATCGAACCCAGTTCGGCCTGCCGGCCTGCACGTCTGCAAGCGGCTGCTTCCGCCAGGTAGACGAGTCCGGAGGCACCAGCTACCCGTCACCCGCTACCAACGGCTGGGCGAGCGAGATTGCCCTGGACATGGACATGGTTTCGGCGATCTGCCCACATTGCAAGATCCTGCTCGTCGAAGCCAACACGACCACGATAAACGACCTCGGGACTGCCGTGAATACGGCCGTCGTGCTCGGTGCCAACGCCGTCTCCAACAGCTACGGAACAACGCACGAGGATCCCTCCGAGACTTCGTGGGACACCTACTTCAACCACCCGGGCGTGATCGTCACGGCGTCCACCGGCGACTGCGGCTATAACGGCCAGACTCCGGGCCCGGGTTGCAGCCTGCCTTCGCAGGCGAGCGGCGAGTACCCTGCGGCCTCGCCCTGGGTGGTGGCTGTGGGCGGCACCTCGCTCGCTACCGCATCCAACTCTCGCGGCTGGACGGAGACGGCCTGGTCCGGCGCCGGCAGCGGCTGCTCGCTATACGAGCCCAAGCCCTCCTGGCAGACAGACTCGGGCTGCGCCAAACGAGCAAGCGCGGATATCTCCGCGGTCGCCGATCCCAACACCGGCGTGGCCGTCTACGACCCGAACGGCGGCGGCTGGCGAGTTTACGGCGGCACGAGCGCGTCGTCGCCGATCATTGCCGCGGCCTACATGCTGGCCGGCCAACCTGCACCCAACTCGTATCCGTTCCAGCGGCTCTACTCCAGCGCGGCCAGCCTCAACGACGTCACATCGGGCAGCAACGGCTCATGCGGCGGCGGATACATCTGCACCGCCGGCACCGGCTACGACGGTCCCACCGGTCTCGGCACGCCGGCCGGGCTGGCAGCCCTGGCGCCGGCAACGCCGGGCGCGCCGGGCGCGCCCACAGCCGTTACGGCCATCCGCGGCAACAAAGCAGCGCTGGTCTCCTGGACAGCGCCCGCGCCGGGCAGTTCGGGAATCACCAGATACACAGTCACGGCCTCAGCCGGTGGTTTCACCTGCACCACAACCGGCGCCACGAGTTGCGTGGTCGGCGGCCTGACCAACGGCCGGTCATACACCTTCACCGTCGTCGCGACCAACAGCGCCGGCTCCGGCCCCGCTTCCGGTCCCTCCAACGCGGTCATTCCAACCACCGTCCCGAACCCACCCACAGCCGTGACTGCCACGCGCGGCAACAGCTCGGCCCACGTGGCCTGGACCGCCCCACTGGATAACGGCGGTAGTTCGATCAGGCTCTACACGGTTACGTCGTCGCCGGGCGGATTAACCTGTACCAACTCAACGGCCGCCGGCTGCACAGTGAGCGGCCTCACTAACGGCAACAGCTACACATTTGCCGTTACCGCCACGAACAGCACCGGCCAGGGCCTCGCGTCCAATCCATCCGCGCCCGTCATTCCGGCCAACATCCCCGACGCTCCGACAGGCGTGTCCGGGATCGGTTCCGACTCACAAGTTCTGGTGAGCTGGACGGCACCCGCAGCAAACAGCAGTGCAATCAAGCGTTATGTGGTCACTTCATCTCCCGATGGCAAGACCTGCTCCACGACCGGAGCCACGAGCTGCACCGTCGGCGGCCTCTCGAATCGGACGACATACAAGTTCACTGTCGTGGCCACGAACAGCGTCGGGTCCGGGACGCCGTCGGCCAAGTCGGCCGGCATCACGCCGTTGGTCGGCGCAACGTACGTGCCGCTCACCCCAAACCGCCTGGTGGACTCGCGGCCCGGGCCCCAGCAGACGGGTTTGGGCGGCAACCTGACAAGCGGTACTCCGGTGAGCTTCCAGGTTTCCGGGCGGGTTCCGTCTGGTGTCACCAAGAACGTACCCGCGAACGCCACCGCGGTCACCGGCAACCTGACCGTGACAGACCAGACCTCCCGCGGCTACCTGAGCCTTACGCCAACGCGCCCGTCGGGCGTGCCTTCCACATCAACGCTGAACTTCCCGGTGAAAGACGTCCGAGCCAACGGCGTCACGGTTCCACTCGGTTCCGGCGGAGTTCTGTGGGTGACCTTCACCGGCATTCCGGGCAACACTGCGGCCGTGGTCTTCGACGTCACCGGCTACTTCGTGCCGAACAGCACCGGCGCAACGTACGTGCCGCTCTCCCCGAACCGCCTGGTGGACTCGCGGCCCGGGCCCCAGCAGACGGGTTTGGGCGGCAACCTGACAAGCGGTACTCCGGTGAGCTTCCAGGTTTCCGGGCGGGTTCCGTCTGATGTCACCAAGAACGTACCCGCGAACGCCACCGCGGTCACCGGCAACCTGACCGTGACAGACCAGACCTCCCGCGGCTACCTGAGCCTTACGCCAACGCGCCCCTCGGGCGTGCCTTCCACATCAACGCTGAACTTCCCGGTGGGTGACGTCAGGGCCAACGGAGTGGCGATCCCGCTGGGGGCGGGCGGAGTTCTGTGGGTGACCTTCACCGGTGCGCCCGGAGCCCACAGTGCCGTCGTCTTCGACGTCACCGGCTACTTCACGATGTAGCAAGGGCAGGGCGGCCCACACCACTCCTCCGAGTCTCGCTCACGATTCCTTCACAAGCGATCGCCAATCTACAAACCAAGGTTGGCAAGTGCTCCCGGCCGACCGGCCTTCCATCGGGAGTCAGATCGCAAGGAGTTTCAGATGCGACACGGAGGCGGCTTCCGATTTCTGGCCGCGTTGTTCTTCATCGGGTTCATGGGGTTGTTCACTCTCGGCGTCTTCGGCGTCGGGATTGCCGTGGGCGCCGGCTCGAGTGGCACTGCCTTTGCGGGCTGGGGCCACGGTGGCGCGATAGGCCTTCTTCTCACGATCCTGGTCTTCCTGATCCTGCTCCGGACGATCGGCTTCGTGATCTTCGGCCACCATCGCCGCGCCTGGGCCCGGCATGCCTGCTATCACGGCGGGTTCGACGGCGACCGCTTCGGCCCCGGCGGCTCGGGCGTCGGTCCCGGCGGGTCTGGTCCCGGCGGCCGGCACGGCCGGAGCTTCGGCCCCGGCGGCTCGGGCGTCGGTTCCGGCGACTGGCATCGAAGCGAGTGGCGCGAAGTTGGCCAGGCGTACTTCGACGATTTCCACCGCCGAGCCCACGGCACCGAAACGCCGATCCCGGACGCCGCTCCCCAGAGCGATCAGTCCAAGTGACTTCGGCGGGCCCGAGTCGAGAGTCCGGATCCCCGGCTTCGACTCGAGCGTCCCAGCTGGTCGATCGATCGGCGCGCCGCGCCGTACGATGAGGTAACTGTGAAGACCGTGCTGGTTGTGGACGACGAAACGCGCATCGTTGAGCTTGCTCGCGACTATCTCGAGCATGCCGGCTTTGCCGTGATCACCGCCACGGACGGACCCTCGGCGCTCACCGCCGTGCGTGTTCGCAAGCCGGATCTGTTGGTTCTGGACCTCGGCCTGCCGGGCATGGACGGGCTGGACGTGGCCCGCACGATCCGCCGCGACTCCACCCTGCCGATCATCATGCTGACCGCCCGTGACGACGAACTGGACCGAGTCCTGGGCCTGGAGATCGGCGCGGACGACTACGTGACCAAGCCATTCAGCCCGCGAGAGCTTGTAGCCCGAGTCCGAGCCATCATGCGGCGAGTCGATCGCCAGGATCAGCCGGGCGACAAGATCGAGGTCGGCGACGTTTCGATCGATGTCGGCCGAATGCGCGTCTCTGTTGCCGGACGTACGGTGGAGCTCACCGCCAGCGAGTTCCAACTGCTCACGACCCTGGCGCGCCAGCCCGGCCGTATCTTCACACGCTCGCAGCTGCTGGACTCCATCCACGGCGTGGCCTTCGAATCCTACGAGCGAGCCATCGACGCCCACGTCAAGAACCTGCGCCGCAAGCTCGAGGCGGACGCCAGCCGGCCCAAGTACGTCCTGACCGTGTACGGCGTCGGTTATCGCTTTGCCGAGGAGCCGGAATGAGGAGCGAGCAGGAGCCGGCCGAGCAGGAGCCGGCCGAGCGCAACCCATACGACAGGCATCAGAGGCGGGCTCGAGAGCGCCGCGAGCGGATGGAGCACCACCGCGAGTATCACCGGATGTGGCGAAGCCACTATCCGCGCCCGCGGCCCAAGTGGTGGCCGCAGGACGAGGCCTGGCCGCCCGTGGGCGAGTTCCCGTGGCGCAAGGTCCGGCGCCGGTTCCTGATTCGCTTCGCCATCGGCGTCACTCTCGTGTCCATCTTGTTGGTAGTTGGGCCTCTCGTCGTGATCGCCCAGCTCCTGTCCGCGGCAGGCCTCTCCAGGGCGGCGGGCGCCTTCGTGGCCCTCGGGATCCTGGCCATCATCGTGCTGGCGATTTCAGGTACCGCCCGGAGCGCACGCCGCTTTGCCGTCCCGTTCGGCTCGCTGATCGAAGCCACCGGCAAGGTCGAGGCCGGCGATTACAGCGCCCGGGTCTCCGTGCCCACTCACGGCATGCGCGAGTTGCGCTGGCTCACCGAGGCGTTCAACTCCATGGCGACTCGCCTCGAGAACGACGAGCGGCAGCGGCGCACTCTCCTGGCGGACGTCAGCCACGAGCTGCGGACGCCCCTTGCAGTTCTGCGCGGCGAGCTGGAGGCGATGATCGACGGAGTCCACCCGATGGACGAGGCTCACTTGTCCGCAGCCGTCGATCAAATAGGCATGGTGACCAAGCTGGTCGAGGACTTGCGGACGCTCGCCCTGGCCGAGGGCGGGACGCTGGCGCTGCACAAGGAACCGACGGACTTGAGCATCCTCACCCAGGAGGCGGCTGCCTCATTCGCCGTCCTGGCCGCCTCATCGGCGGTCGCGATCCGAGTCGAGATGCCGGAAGACTTGCCTCTACTGGACGTCGATCCGCTGCGGATTCAGCAGGTCATCGGCAACCTTGTGGCCAACGCCCTCCGCTACGCCCCGCGAGGAAGCGCAATCTCAATCACAGGAATTGCCAGACCGGACGCGGTCTCGATAGCGGTTTCGGACGCCGGACCGGGGATCGCCTCGGATGTTCTTCCGCAACTCTTCGAACGCTTTGCCAAGTCGGAGGACTCGCGCGGGACGGGCCTCGGGCTGGCGATCGCCCGCCGGCTCGTGGAAGCGCACGGCGGATCCATCCGCGCAGACGTGCCGGAGAGCGGCGGAACCACGATCACGTTCGAACTGCCGGTCCGCGCCGAGGCGTAAGAAGAGGCGGCCCCGAAGGGCCGCCTCTTCTTAGACGCGCTGGGTGCGGCCGGACCATTCGGCCCGGTTTTCTCGGATCAGGCAGGAAGCTGGCCCAGGGTCACGGTGTAGGTTCCCGTGGTGCCGTCCTGATGCTGGACTGAGACCTTCACCGCGTCACCGGGATGATGGGCGGCAACCTGCTCAATGACAGTTTGGCTATCCGGGGTGGAGACGCCGTTGATGGACATAACCACATCGCCGACGACCAATCCCGCCGTGGCCGCCGGACCGCCGGAAGTCACGGCCACAACGACCGGCCCAGAGGTCCCGTCACGAAGCGAGACTCCAAAGTAGGCTCGGGCGGAGTTGGTGACCCTGCCGCTTGCGATCAGTTGATCCGCGATCAGTTTGGCGCGGTTGCTGGAGATCGCGAAGCCGATGCCGGCTGCGCTGCCGCCGACCTGCGGATCCGCGGCTTCAAGCGTCGGGATGCCCACCACTTCCCCGTTGAGATCCACGAGCGCGCCGCCACTGTTGCCGGGATTGATTGCGGCGCTGGTCTGAATGGTGTCCGGAAGGGCGTTGCCGGTCGGTTCGCTGACCGTGCGACCCAGGGCGCTGATGATGCCCTCAGTGACGCTGGACTGAAGTCCGAGCGGATTGCCCATGGCGAGGACGAAGTCACCCACGCTCAGCGTCGACGAGTCTGCGAACGTCGCGGCGGTCAGCCCGGGGGCAGAGATCTTGATCACGGCGATATCGTCGGGCGAGTAGCTGCCGACGAGCGATCCCGTGTAAGACTTGCCGCTGGACAGAGTCACCTTGAATGTGGTGGCCGTGCCGACGACGTGGGCGTTGGTGACGATGTCACCGCTGGAGTCGTAGATGATTCCGGAGCCGAGACCCGCGTCGGTCTCGATCTGGACCACTTCCGGCGTGACTTGCTTGATTACGGCCACCATCTGGTCCTGCAGCGACAGGGCCGCTCCATTGGCCGCCTGCAGCGGAGCGGCCGGCGTGGACGTCGCCGTGGCCAGATTCGCCTGCGTGTTCGGTGCCGTCGTTGTCTGAACTAGGCCAATCAGATTCAGGTTGGTGTGCGCGGTAGGCTGAGCAACCGCGGCAGAGCCACAAGCGGCCACCAGAACGGCCGCAAATGTGAAAGCTGAGATTTTGGCGACCAGGCGCCGGGTTAGGCGCTGGCTCAGTCGCCCTGTTTCGGAAACCATGAGAACCTCCTGCTTGCCGCTCTGTGATCGACTGGCGGCATCGACCTGAGGCTCATAGTTGACCTTCGGGCTGAAGTAATTCTGAAGACGTCGCGGAGGGTCCGCAATCAGCCCTTCTCAGGCTCCTCGCTGAAGCAGACCGACTCGAAAACCGAGAGGACCGTGGCCGGATCCCGCCAGGCGTCGTGAGGCAGATTGGCTTTGCGGCAAACGGCATCGAGCATCTGGGCTTCGTCCCAGCCCATCTCGCCGGCTACCTGAGGCAGGAACAGAGCCTGATGCCCGCCGCGCTCCACGACAATGCCGTGCCGCCCGGCAACGAATTCAGCCGGATCGGCGATCCGGATCGGCGGGTCCAGGACCGAGATCTCGAGCTCGAGATCCGGCAGTTCCGACTCAGCCACAGGTAGGAAGCGCGGATCGTCGAGTGCGGCCGCCCTGGCCGAATCTCGGACGTTTACCCACAGCGGAACTTCGAACCGCATCATTCCGATGCAGCCCCTCAGTTCGCCGCTCTCGCGGATGGTGACGAAGGCGGCCGCCGGATCGGCCAGGGAGGCGGGAAGTGGCTCCTTCGGTTCGCCGGCAGATGAGCGGCTCACCGCGATCTCGATCGAGCGCCGGGCAATCGCCAGCAGCCGTCGCCGGTCCAATTCGTCGAACTGTTTCATGTCAGCCTCCAAGCGGCCTCGATACGACGGGTTGAGCGTACGCCGGTTGCGCCGTGGCGCCAAGCCCATCGACACCGGCGCTAGGATGTGACCATTCCAGACTCGAATCCATGGAGTACGCGCCAATGATCGACGAGTCCACTCCCCTCGGAGCCCGCATCCTCGAACGCCTGCGCGAGGACCGCGTGATATGGATGACGACCGTGGACCGAGGCGCGCCGCAGCCTGCTCCGGTCTGGTTCCTGTACGAACGCGACAGGCAGGGCGAGCGGATCCTGGTCTACAGCAAGACGGGCGCTCGCCGAATAGCGAACATCAGGGCCAACTCCCACGTGGCCCTGAACTTCAACTGCACACCCGGCGGGGGTCAGGTTCACGTGATCCGCGGCGTCGCTCGCATCGCCCTGGAGGTGCCGGCAGTTCCGCAGAACCAGACATACATGGATCGCTACCAGGACTGGATCGAAGACAACGCAGACTGGGACAACACCTTTGAGGGATTCGCGGCCCAGTACTCCGTTCCGATAGAGATCACGGACCTCGAGACATGGGGTTGGTAGGCGGCGCCGAGAACCGAACCGCGCGCCGGCGAGCAGCATGACCGGCGGGGCGCACGGCGGGCCAAACCGAGCCCCGCGCCGGCCGGCCGTGGCCGGATCCTTTTATGACGCCAACCCCAGCCGACTGGACGCGATGGTTGCCACATTGCTGGCGGGTGCCCGAGCGCAGCCGAGACCGCCCGGCCTGGACCCCAGTGCGGTGGCAGGACTCCTGGTGCCCCACGCCGGGCTCGTCTATTCCGGCGCGGTTGCGGCCCTGGCCTGGGCCCTGGCCGGTGAGATTGCGCCGGCCACGATCATCCTCGCTGGAACTGACCATGAGGCTCGGGCGGCCGGCGTCGGCGTCTGGGCCGGCGGGCCGTGGCGGACGCCGCTCGGCGATGTAGCGATCGACGAAGACGTGGCCGATGAAATCGCTGCCCTGGGTCCGCCATTTGAGCGCGACGACTACGCCCACTTCGGCGAGCACTCTTTGGAGGTTCAGCTGCCGTTACTCATGCGAGCGTGCCCCGAGGCAAAGATCGTGGCGCTCGCCGTGAGCCCGAGGCTGACGCGCCACGCCGAAGCTGGCCGAGCCCTCGCCCGGGTGATCACTCGCTGGCGCAACGCGGGCGAGCGGCTCCTGTTGGTCGCCAGCTCGGACATGGCCCATTACCCACCCGCCGACGTCTGTGAAATAGTTGATGCGGACCTCCTGGAGCCGCTCCTGCGCCTTGACGCCGACGATCTACGTGCGCGTGACGCGCGTGTCACGCGAGAAGCCCGGTCCGGCGTCGTCTGCGGCATGTGCGGCATCGATCCGACTCGGGTCGCGCTGGTCGCGCTCACCGAACTGGGCGCCCGCCGCGGCATCCTCCTGGGGGCCGCCACATCGGCAGACGCGGGCGGAGACCCCGGCCGCACAGTCGGCTACGCGGCCGCGGCCTTCATGTAGGGAGACCGGCGGCCGCTGTCGGTCAGCCCACGGGCTTGCCGGATCGGCTGAGGCCGGCGAGGCCGTCGGCGGCCAGGGCATCGGACGCGTCGGGTGACCCATCCCGAGCATTCTTCTCGGAATTCAGGTATTAATACCCTCCCTGCTTCCCCCGATGGTTCGGGAGAAGCCACGTCGGCAGCGCAGAGGCGGCGCGTCACGGACGAACCGCCCGGAAGTCACAGCATTTCCGGCGCGAGTTCACGAGTCCTTCACAAGCCAACCTCAGGCTGGGGCACGGTCGAATGCACGCTGCCTAACCGACCGTTCGACAACTGACAGCGCACAGCGCAAGGAGCCCTCATGACATCGCAGATCGCCAGCGCGCCGGAGCACGCCGCGATCGAGGTCAACCCTCGCGCCCGGTTTGAAATCCTGGGCGCCATTCTGCTCGCCCTCTTCCTCGGCGCCCTGGACCAGACCATCGTTGGCCCGGTCCTGCCGAAGATCTCCACCGAGCTCAACGGTGCCGACTTCTACACCTGGGTCGTGACGGCCTACCTGATCACCAGCACGGCCGCCATCCCGGTCTACGGCAAGTTGTCCGACTACTTCGGCCGCAAGCCGATGCTGCTGATCGGCATCGTGCTGTTCCTGTTCGGCTCGATCCTGTCCGGTCTGAGCCAGACAATGACCGAGTTGATCCTGTTCCGCGGCGTTCAGGGCCTCGGCGCAGGCGCCCTCTTCCCGATCTCGCTGGCCGTTATCGGCGACCTCTTCACCCCGGCCGAGCGAGGCAAGTACCAGGGTCTCTTCGGCGCCGTCTTCGGTGTCGCGTTCCTGGTGGGACCCTTCCTGGGCGGCGTGCTGACGGACAACGTCGGCTGGCACTGGATCTTCTACGTGAACGTGCCCGTCGGGCTCGTTTCGCTCTACCTCATCGGCCGGCTGCTGCCGCGTGTCATGCCCAAGGACCGCAAGTTCACCCTGGGCGTCCTGGGAGTGGCAACGTTCGTCGGCGCAATCGTGCCGGTACTGGTCGCATTGACGCTGGCCGAGACCAGCGCCTGGACGGATCGCTACGTTCTGGGCTGGTTCGGTGTGGGCCTGGCCTTCACGGTGATCTTCATCCTGGTGGAATGGAAGGCCAAGGATCCGATGATCCCGCTGGACCTCTTCAGGAACCGCACCTTTGCCGTTTCCGTCGTGGCGACCTTCTTTGCGGTCTTCGGCTTCTCCATCCTGATCATCTTCCTGCCGCTCTGGTTCCAGATCGTGCAGGGCGCCAGCACCACGGCCTCCGGCTATCTGCTCTTCCCGTTCCTGTTCGGGTTGATCTTCAGTTCGATCCTGGCCGGCCAAATTGTCAGCCGAACCGGTCGATACAAGTGGCTTCTGGCCGGTGCAATCGCCCTGATGGCGGTCGGCCTTTTCCTCTTCCAGGGTCTGCGCGCCGACACCGGCAACCTGCCCCTGTGGAGCTGGATGTTCATCACCGGTCTGGGCGTTGGGCCAACCATGGCCATCTTCACCCTCATCGTTCAGAACGACGTGCCGTTCGAACGGCTGGGGACGGCCACCAGCGACCTGACCCTCTTCCGACAGATCGGAACGTCGGTTGGACTCACGGTCGCGTTCACCCTGTTCAGAAACTACCTGAACTGGAACCTGCTCAGCACCTCGGTCAACAACGCGCTCCCGGCCGGTGCTCCGATTCAGGCGAAACTGCCGGCCCAGGCGCCGGCCGGCTTCGATCTGGGGTCGCTCACCTCGGTCGGGTCCTCACCGGTCGGCTCGATGCTCTCGCATGTGCCGGCCCAGTTCCAGGGTGCCTACATCAGCGGCTTCCACCAGGCGTTCTCCATCGCCATCGCCGATTGCGTCTGGGTCGGTGTGGGAGCGGCGGGCCTAGCCTTCGTGGCCGTCCTGGCGCTCAAGGAGAAACCGCTGCGGACGCACTTCCATGCCGAGGCGCACGAACGAAGCGGCCTCGCCCCGGCATCGGGCAGCCGGGCAGCGGGCAAGACGACGGCCGGCGCTGCGGAGTAGTCCAAGAGCTTTCGATATTTCGATCTTTCGAGCAGCCGCGGGTTCGCCCTGCGGCTGCTTTTGTTTTACGCGGCCGGATGGGTGACAATCGTGGCGTGAAGACTCGGCGGTATCCCGCAAGGTGGAGGGCGGCGATACTCCTCTCGGTTGTGGCCGCCGTTGCCGCTTGCGGCGGATCGGCCGCTACTGCGTCGAAGCCGCCGGCCCACACCCAGGCCGTCGGCTCGGCCACCGCTACGTCTTCGGCGGCCGTATCGGCCGTCCCCGTGTCGACCGCCGGTTCGGCCATCCCC
>DASVKT010000152.1:0-12017 GCA_036385235.1 Candidatus Limnocylindrales bacterium
GCTCGTCAGCCCGATAGTCGCTGCCGGGGCGTTCCCAACGGCGCGACGTGAAGGGCCGGAGATACCAATGGATCGTAAGCGAATCGTGATCATGGGCGCCGCAGGTCGGGACTTCCATGACTTCAACGTCGTCTATCGGAATGACCCGAGCGTTGAAGTCGTGGCCTTTACGGCGGCGACCCAGATTCCCGGGATCGCGGGAAGGCGCTATCCGCCCGAGCTGGCCGGGTCCTTGTATCCGGAAGGCATCCCGATCGTTGCCGAGGCGGACCTGGAGCGTCAGCTGGCCGAGCAGTCGATCGATCTGGTCGTGTTCGCCTACAGCGACGTGACCCACGAGCACGTCATGCACATGGCGAGCCGCGCTCTCGCGAGCGGGGCCGACTTCGAGCTCCTCGGCCCTACACGCACGATGCTGCCGAGCACTCGGCCGGTGGTGGCCACGGGCGCCACTCGGACGGGAGCCGGCAAGAGCCAGACCACGCGTTACCTGGCAAGCCTTCTGGAGCGTGAAGGTCTGCGAGTCGTGGTCTGCCGCCACCCCATGCCCTACGGCGACCTCGTGGCTCAGCGGGGCCAGCGCTACGCGACCTACGCCGACCTGGACCGCTACGAAACGACGATCGAGGAGCGCGAGGAATACGAGCCTCACCTCGACGCCGGCCGGGTTCTGTACGCGGGCGTCGACTACGAGGCGATCCTGCGCCAAGCCGAGACCGAGGCGGACGTCGTCCTGTGGGACGGCGGAAACAACGACTTCCCCTTCTTCCTGCCCGATCTGTTCGTTGTGGTCGCCGATCCGCTCAGGGCCGGCCACGAGCTCCACTACCACCCCGGCGAGACCAACATCCGCATGGCCGACGTCGTGGTCATCAACAAGGTCGACTCTGCGACTCCCGGCCAGATCGCCGAGGTCCGAGCCGACCTTGCCGCAGCCAATCCGAACGCCCCTGTGATTCTGGCTCGCTCATCGTTGACGCTCGTAGGCGGCGATATCGCCGGCAAGCTCGTGGCGGTGGTCGAGGATGGTCCGACTCTCACGCACGGCGGCATGACCTTTGGGGCCGGCATCGTGGCCGCGCGCCGCTTCGGTGCCGCCGGGCTCGTGGACCCGTTGCCGTTCGCCATGGGCGAGCTCGCCGCGACGCTGGCCCGCTATCCGGCACTGGAACGCCTCATTCCGGCAATGGGCTACGGCGCCGGCCAGATGCGCGAACTCGAGGACACACTCAACGCCATGCCGGCCGATCTGGTGCTCTCGGCGACGCCGATCGACCTGACGCGTGTCCTGCACCTCGACAAGCCCGTCGTCCGGGTCCGCTATGAGCTGGACGAACTCGCTCCCGAGGCGGGCCGGACCGACCAGCACGCCCGTCCCAGCCTGACAGATCTGCTGGCTCCGATCGTCGAGCGGGCGCGTGCGGCCTCGTCGACGACGCAGGCCCGCTAGGAGGAATCCGATGGCTCGCCATCTGCTCACTCTGGATTCCCTGGGGCGAGACGGAATCCAACACACTCTCGACCTCGCAGCCCACATCAAGGGGCAGCACGGCATGACCGGCAAGGCTCTCGAGGGCGGCCGGGTCGGGATGATCTTCGACAAGCCTTCGACTCGGACGCGGGTCAGCTTCGAGGCGGCGATCTGGGGCCTGGGCATGCTCCCGATCGCGCTGCGCTCGGACGAGCTGCAGCTGGGTCGCGGCGAGACGATCGCCGACACGGCCCGTGTTCTGTCGCGCTACCTATCGGCGCTGGTCATCCGCACCTTCGAGCAGGCGAAGGTCGAAGAGCTGGCCCGGTATGCCACGATCCCGGTCATCAACGCCCTGACCGACGAACACCATCCGTGCCAGGCGCTGGGCGACGTCATGACGCTCCAGGAGGCGTTCGGGGACCTTCGTGGGCTGCGCGTCGCGTTCATCGGCGACGGCAACAACGTTTGCCACTCGCTGATCCAGGCGGCGGGCTACATGGGCTTCACGATCGCGATCGCGGCGCCGGAAGGCTTCCAGCCGAATCCCGAGATCGTCGCAGCCGCGCGAGCGAACTGCGAGGTCAGTGGCGGCGCAATCGAGCTGGGCCACCAACCTGCGGTCGCGGCCCGCGCGGCAGATGCCGTCTACACCGATGTGTGGGCCAGCATGGGCCAGGAGAAGGAACGGTTGGACCGGGCGCGCTCTTTCGCCGGGTATCGCGTTGATTCGGCCCTCATGGCGTTGGCCGCGCCACGCGCCATCTTCATGCACTGCCTGCCTGCCCATCGCGGCGACGAGGTCACGGACGAGGTGATGGACGGCCCCCAGTCGCGAGTCTTCGACGAGGCCGAGAACCGCTGGTACACCGAGCAGGCACTGCTTTATCTGCTGATCACGGGCGAGGAGCGCTGGGAGCGCCTTTCGTGACGCGACTTGCCGTCGCGCTCGGCGGAAACGCCTGATCCGGCGGGGAGAGCCAGATCCTCGGCTATTCGTTGATGTCGGCGCGGCGCAAGACCACGAACCACAGGCCCAAGAGACCGCCCAGCCAGACCGCGAGGATTGCGGCACCCACAAGGGGCGGTAGCGCCACCCAGCCGGGGGAACTGGCTGGGTTGCCGTCCGCCGAGATGAGGCCAGCCGCCACCTGGGCGTCCTGGACAAGTCCCGCCAGCCTCATGGTCAGCCCGAGTTGCGGCAGATATCGCAGATCACCGGTCGCTCGGGACATCACGAGCGCGGCTGCAATCCCTTCGACGATGACGTAGGCCCCTGCGGCGAGGATGCCCGATGCGGCCGAGCGAAACGTCAGGGCGGTGAGCCCGACCAGGGCCATGCCGGCGAGGGCTAGACACAGCAAGGAGGCGGCCACGATTAGCGCCCCGCCAATGCTCACCGGTGCGGATGGCCCGAATGGAAATCCGCCCAACAGGGAGGGGTCCTGGGTAAGCGCAGACGGATCGCCGGGATCGACCCGAATGATTGCCGGTGCGATCGCCCCGAGGGCTGTCACAGCGACGAAAGCGACGAGGACCAAAGCGACGAGCCAGGCCAGCCGAACGGCGAGGTAGCGGAGCCGACCGGGTTGGATGAGAGCCACATTCCGGATCGTGCCCCAGGAGAACTCGTTACCCAGCAGCGAGGCGGCCAGGAACGCGGCACCGAGGAGGAGCCACATCGCGGTCCCTTCCACCATCGTGGCGATGCTCCGCGGGAACTGGTAGGGCAAGGCGGCGAAGGCATGCTGTGCCGCAATCTGTGCGTCGAACTGCTGCCGGAACTCGGGGGGAAGATCTCCGACGGTTTGGATCTGGGCGTTGCCCGCCGAGAGAGCGCCCGTGACGTAGGCCAGCAGGGCCATCGCGGGGATGCCGAGAACGCTGATCCAGACATCCCCACGGCGCCGGATGCGCAGCCAATCGGCCCGTATGAGCGAGCCCATCAGACGCCGTCCGTGAGCTGCAGGAAGACCGATTCCAGAGACGCCCGTCTGACGACGAGTTCCGCCGGGTAGAGATCATGACCGGCCAGCAGGCGACTGACGGCGCTAGGGCCGAGCGGGTCGGGGACGACGAGCAGCGTGTTCTCCCGATCGCTGGCGGCCTCCGCCGCGAGGCCGGCGTCCGAGAGCACTCGAGCCGCCTCTCCCGCCTCCTCGCCCGTGTCGAAGGTGATTGCCAACCGCTGGCCTCGCTCCAGCAGCTCCCTGGTCAGGCCGTCCGCAACGAGCCGGCCCCGCTGGAGGACTGCCACGCGGTCGCACAACTGCTCAACCTCGGTCAGGACGTGGGTAGATAGAAACACCGTCCGACCGCTTCGCGCGAGCTCACCGATGAGGCCGCGAACCTCCACGACACCGCCCGGGTCGAGCCCGTTCGTCGGCTCGTCGAGAATGACGAGGGTTGGATCCCTCAAGAGCGCGAGGGCCATGGCGAGCCGCTGCTGCATGCCGGTCGAGAAGCCGCCGACCTTGCGCCCCGCTACGGTCGTCAGCCCCACGACGCCGAGCGCCCGGTCCGCCGCGGCCGACCCGATCGCGGACGGCATCCCCGCCATCGTGGCAAACAACCGGAGATTCTCGTGGGCGGAGAGGTATGGATAGAAGGCCGGTCGCTCGACGACCGCGCCGACTTGGGCCAGGCAGGAGACATCGTGTGGAGAGCCACCCAGCAGCCTGATCGACCCACGATCCGGACGCAACAAGGCGAGAAGAAGTCGAATCGTCGTGGTCTTGCCGGAGCCGTTCGGCCCCAGGAAGCCGTACACCGAACCACGCGGTACGTACAGGTCGATCCCGTCGACGGCCGGCACGTTTCCGAAATGCCGCACAAGACCATGGGCCTCGATGGCGGCGTCCATGCCCCTCCTCCGTGCGTCTCGCGGATCGACTTCGAGTCTACTCGATGGAGAATGCCCCGGTCCGGCGGTAGCGACCTGAAGGCCGACGAGCGCAGGCCGAATCGCGAACCGGCACGGCGCGACCAGCTTCGCGACTATTCGTAGGCGCTGGCCTGAAGCTCATACAGCTCGGCGTAGAGGCCGTGGTTGCGCATCAACGTCGCGTGCGGGCCGGCCTCGACTATCCGCCCATCCGCGACGACCAGGATCAGGTCGGCCATTCGGACCGTAGAGAAGCGGTGAGACACCAGGACCGTAACGCCGCCTGTCGCCTGGCCGACCCGTCGGGCGCCCTCGGCGTAGCGCTCGAATAGTGCGTGCTCGGCCTCGGCATCAAGGGCGGAGGTGGGCTCATCGAGGACCAGAAGGAGTGGCATCTCGCGCATCATGGCTCGGCCGAGGGCCAGTTTCTGCCACTGCCCGCCGGAGAGTTCCGTGCCGTCGGTGTACGACTTGCCAAGCTGGGTGGAGAGCCCTTCGCTCAAGCGGCCCACGATGTCGCCGGCGTGGGCGCGTTCCAGCGCCGCCTCGACGGCCGGCTGATCGTCGATCGCCGACAGATCTCCCACGCCGACCGTCCGGCGGGCCACGAATTCGAAGCGGGCGAAGTCCTGGAAGCCGGATGTGATGCGCCTCCGCCAATCGTCGAGTGGGATGCGGCGCAGATCTTCACCGTCGATCAGGATCGAGCCTTCGGTCGGCTCGTAGAAGCAGCACAGCAGCTTGACGAGCGTGCTCTTGCCAGCCCCGTTCTCGCCCACGATCGCCACGGTCGAGCCTGCGGGGAGCTCGAGATTCACGCCCGAGAGGACCGATCGCTCGGTTCCCGGATAGCGGAAGGCCACGTTCTCGAAACGGATGCCTTCGATCAACCGGGCCGGCGTCGGCAGATCGGCGGACTTAGGCTCGCGCTCGGCGATGTAGCGCTCGAGCCACTCGAAACGCGTGAAGGCGTTGGCGATCCGCTGCAGGTCGTGCAGGAGCGAGACCGCGGCGGAGACCTGCTGGTTGACCTGCGCCGCGAGCGTAATTGCCAGGACAACGTCGCCGACGCTGCGGTGGCCGCCGATCGCGTCGTTCACGACGATCAGGACCGCGGCGACGTAGCCTGCGGCGAAGACCAGCTGGCCGGCTGCCCGCCACACCATGGCCTCTATCTCCGCGTGCCAGAGGCGTCGGGTCGTTCGTTCCCAGAGCTCGAGGTGACGGCGCCGGATCTCGTGTTGGAGCCGGAAGACGCGCAGCTCCTTGGCCGGCCCGGCGGTCGTGGCAAGCCTGAACAGATGCATGGCCAGCCGCGTATCGCGGGCGGTCTCCTCTCGCGCCCGGTCCATGATCGATTGGGCCCGCCTGCCCGTGTAGAGCGGGGGCAGGGCAACCAGCGGCAGCAGCAGCAGGACGGGGTTGACCAGGGCCAGCAGGGCGCCCGTCAAGGCGATCGCCACGGCCAGGCTCAGCAGCGCCAAAACGGCGTAGAACCCGTTCTGCATCTGGCGCAACTCTTGCTGGAGCACTGTCAGACGGTCGGCGTATTCGGCGCGCTCGTGATGCTCGATGCCGGCCGAGCCATTGGCCAGAGCGATGAGACGCTCCTCCATGGTCAGCTGGTTGATCTCGGAGAGTTCGAAGTACGCGATGTGTGCGAAATGGCCGAGCGACAGCGTGCCGATCAGGCATACCGCCACGGCGAAGCCTGCGACCGCCGCCGTACCGCCGTCCCCCCCAATCGCGGCGTTGGTCATCCACTTGAGAGCGAGCGCCATCAGCGGCGCCGCGACGGCGTTGCTCATCACGAGCACCAGCGAGGCCGCCGTCTTGAACCGGTTCTGGCGCCAGGAGAGCTGCAGGAGCTTGAAGGCGCTGCGAAGCGTCTCGATCATCGGACGGCCTCCGGCATTTCGGGCGCATCGCCCGCAAGATCGGCGGCATCGAGCTTCTCGGTCTCCGCTTCGTCTTCCGCGAATCGTTCGGCCTGCAGACGGAAGAGTTCGGCGTAGCGCCCGTTCAGGTCGAGCAGCTCGACGTGGCTGCCCTGTTCGATGACGCGTCCGCCTTCGAGAACCACGATGTTGTCGGCGTGGCGCACGCTCGAGAAGCGATGCGAGATCAGGATCGCGGTTGCGCCGCGGGTCACGTCCACGAACTTCTCGAAGAACGCGGCCTCGGCGCGGACGTCCAGCGCAGCCGTGGGCTCGTCCAGCACCAGGATCGACGCGCCGTTCTCCAGCGCGAAGAGGGCTCGCGCGATGGCGACACGCTGCCATTGGCCACCTGAGAGCTCCGTCCCGCCCTCGTACTGGCGCGCAAGCGGCGTGTCGAGGCCATTGGGGAGGTGCTCCAGAGTGGCCAGCATTCCGGCTCGGCGAGCCGCCTCGCGGATGCGCTCCCGGTTGTCGCGCAGCTCGACGGCCCCAAAGCCGATGTTCTCGGCCGCGGTCAGCTCGTAGCGATTGAAATCCTGGAAGATGACTCCAATCTGCCGGCGCCAGTCGTCGACGCCGAACGATCGGATGTCGATCCCGTCGACGAGCACTCGGCCGTCCGTCGGCTCGTACAGACGGGCCAGGAGTTTCACCAGGGTGGTCTTGCCGGCGCCGTTGAGTCCGACGATGGCGGTGCATCGGCATGCCGGAATGGCCAGTTCGAGCCCGTCGAGAACGGCCCGATCCGACCCGGGGTAGCGAAAGCCGACGCCCTCGAAGCGGATCTCCCGATGGGGCAGGTCGCTCGGATCCCGGCGGGGCTCGAGCTGGACGGCCCGTTCGTCGAAGGCTGCAACGCCGCGCTCGAAGCCCTGTACTCCGTCGAGAGAGATCATCCCGAATTGAGTCTGAGTGTCCGATTCGGGGTAGAACTCGCCGAGCCTTAGCGCCGCCAATGCCGCCTGGATCGCAAGGGCGAGTTGCGTAAGCGAGATCGCTCCAGAGGCAGCGGCCCGGCCGATCGCTGCCAGCGTGACTCCTGCCACCGCGAGCCCAAAGGTGGTGTACAGGAAATAGGGTCCGAGATAGACCCGCCTTCGCTCGGCCCAGACGGGCATCAGGAAGTCCATAGAAAGGCGTCGGTACTGATCGGTGAGCCAGCCCGCCAGCCCGAAGACACGGATCTCCTTTCCGGCCACTGGGCTCATCGCGATGTCGCGGTAGTACTGGCTCTCACGCCGGAGGGCGATGATTCGCGAGAACAGGCGGCCGTAGGTGCGGAGACCTCCTCGGTTGCCTTTGCGGAACACCATGGTCGCCGCAATGAGAGCGAAGGCGGCGGGCCAGGAGAAGACGAGGCCGACCAGAAAGGCACAGCCGAGCAGCTGCGTGTATCTGGCTATCAGGGCGAGGAGGCCTGCGCAGGCCAGGCCGGCCGTCCGGAAGCCGAACTCCAGGGTGGTGGCGGCCTCGGTCAGGTCGTTGAGTAGTCGCTGATCTTCGAGTGGGCCGATGCCCGTGCTCTGAAGAGACGCGCCGATGAGACGCTGGAACACCAGGCCGTCGATGCGTCGCGCCAGCAGCTCACCGAGGGCCGCCTGGAGAGGCGCAATGATCTGCTGCGCCACGAAGGCGGACGCGGCCAGAACGAACGCGACGACCAGCGAGACCCATTCGGCCGAGCCGACGCCGCCCGTCACGGCGGCGGGGACGCGTCCGATCATCACGCTCGTGGCCACGATGAAGACCGTCGGTAGCAGGCCCAAGATGAGGTTGAGGGCCACCAGCGTCCCGGCCAGCCACTTCCCGCCCGACGGGACGAGCGCCGCGATCCGCAGGTAGCCGCCGACGATTTCGGCGGCGCCTCGAAGGTAGGATCTCATGGCTTCCATCCTGGGTTGGCACGTTTGCACCCGGGACGGGGTGACAGCGGGAGTAGCTTACCCAACCTCCAGGGCTGCTAGATCCTGACGGGGGCCGGACGAGGTTTGTTCAGCCTCCGCTGCCAGCCGAGAAGCCGAAGCGCGCGGAGATCTTGTCGGCGAAGTCGGCGCGTATCAGTGCGGCTTCTTCGCGGCTGATGTCGAGCTCGCTGGCGATCTCGACCAGCGTGGAACTTTCCATCGAGGTGATCGAATTGTCGGCGGCCGCGATGTGGTAGCAGGCCCGGAGGAGGGCCATTCGCTGCTCCATCGTCGAATGCTCGCGGAACTCGCGGGTCACCAGATAGTCGCTCGTTCCGCCCGTTGTGAGTTCCTGCAGCTTCGCCATCTCAACGACCAGCACCGCTTGTGCCTCGTCGAGCCCCGAACCAGTCAACTCCTGCACCATCGCCGCGGTCTCGACATCACTGATCTTCATGTCGGCATTTGCGGCCCGCGCCAGCACGTAAGCCATTCCGGCGAGTGAGCGCGCCACCTCCGGCGGAAGAGTCTCCAGCCGAGCGACGATCCGCCGTACGGCCTCCGTCTCATTCTCGAGTTGGGGCCGCTCAACAGGGGCATTGGCCGCAGGCTGAGCACCCAAGAACCGCAGGAACGACAAGGCTAGGTCTCCTTCGTCCGGGGCCGCCGGTGAGCCGAACCCGGACCTCGATCACGCGTGAGTGAAGAGCAGGTGGAGCTCTATGATCCCATGGTCCTCAACCGAAACCACCAGAAGGCTCGTCGGTCCCTGGAACCCGTAGTCGGCGAACACGACGTTCACGGAGCCAGACACCGCCACGATGCCACCCTGCCGCTGAGCCTGCAGGCCAATCTCGATGGTTTTCGTGACGCCATGCAGCGTCAAGGTCCCGCTGGCGGTCACGCTTGCTATCTGACCCTCGCCAGGCAGCGTGAGGACGATCGGCTGGGTCGTCTTGAAGACGGCGGTGGGGAACTTGTTGGTCTCGATGCCCCGGTCTCCGAGCTCGCCATCGCGCCGGCTGTCGTCGCTGACGAGCGCCGTCAGATCGGCGGTTATCTGGACCTCGCTGACGCTCCCGCCGGTCAGGGCCATCGATCCGGTCACTTTGGGCGTCCTCCCAACGGCCGTATGGCCGCCGATACCCGCGAACTGCTCTTTCACCTGGTAGCCCACCCAGGAGGAGCTAAAGTCGCCGAAACTGCCGAGGCTGTCGCTCACCTTCCAGGTGCCGTCGAGCGAGGCGGGCGCTGGAATGCGGGCGCCGGAAGGGATCGCGGCGCCGGTCACCGCCGATGGGCTGGCCGGGCCGATGAGGATGTACCACGCCCCGTAGGCTCCGCCCGCCGCTACCGCCAGCACGAGGGCCGCCAGGACCACCACTAGGAGCTTGCGCGACGGGCGCCGCCGCCGGCTCGGATCGGTGACGTTGCTGGCTGGCGTATATGACGAGTCCATGCGGCTGGCCCTTTGGTGCCAGGTCCGGTGCTGGTCTAGCGGCGAGATGCGGACCTCATCTAGTTAACGCTGCCGACTCGGTGATGGCTCAAAGGAGAGCGCGACGAGAACCACCTGTCGAGACGCCCGAGCAATGGACCGGCCGCCGATCGAGAGCGAGGCTGGTCAGGCGCACGTCGCCCGGGTGCGCGAAAAGCCGAAACTTCAAGTCGCGTGCCGGCCGTTATCCGGGCTACGAATCCAGCCCGGTGGAGGACTCGTGGCGGTCGTTGAGTGCCACGCGAACCTCGGCCTCCTCATTCGGCCCGGAGCGGCGAGGCTGCCTATCGTGCATAGTACGCACGTTGGGACAGCTCCCGAGGGCACGCCCGACGTGCGTCACGGGGGCGAAGACGAGGGTCAAGGGATGCGATTGAGGTTGCCGGGGCGTACGCCAGCCGCCGCCGGGGAGGCGCCCGGCGTTCGCGGAGCGGCGCGCTCTCCGCTCGTGGCAGCCGTCCTGTCCTTCCTGATCCCGGGTCTCGGCCAGGCGTCGGCAGGAAGGCCTCGTCGCGGATTGGTGGTAGCGATCCCCGCCATTGCGATGCTGATAGCCGTCGCTGGCGTCTGGCTCTTCGCCCGTCACGACATCTTCGCCACGTTGGTCTCGCAGCAGTTTCTTGCGACCTTCCTGGCACTGGACCTCCTGATCCTCGCTTATCGAGTGTGGGTCATCGTGGACGCGTACCTCGAAGCGGGAGGCCTCCTGTCGATCTCGAGAAAAGCGGGTCAGATGGCGGCGGTGGGAATGCTGGCCGTGCTCGTGACGGTCACCGCGGGGATGCATCTGGTCGTGGCCGCGGTCGACATGCAGACCCAGAACGCACTCAACTGCATCTTCAGCGCCAATGGGCCCGAATGTTGGGACTTCGGAGTTGCAGGCAGCGGAGGACCCAGCCCAACCGTCGATCCGAGCGCCACCGTGCTGCCCGATGACAATTCAACAGGCGCTCCATCCGCAACGAACGGTCCCACGGCCTCGACGACACCGGGCTGGGCGGCCCAATTCGACGCTATCACGGCGCGCTCATCTCCCGGCGTCGACCAGCCCGCGATGGGGACGCTCAACACCGGCGATTCTGTGGTCGGGGTGCTAGTAAGCGGCGGTTCGTACACCTACGGGGGAACGACCAGCACCGACTGGATCCACATTACCAGCGGGAACCTGACGGGCACATACGTCGCCAAGCTCTTCTTCAGCCAGATCGTTCCTCTGGCGCCCGGCCAGACCGCCACGCCCGTTACGACGCAACCCCCGGTGGTATACCAGCTCGGGAGCCTGCCCAGCTTCACCGGCGCCGCCAAAGACTGGGCCGCCGACGGTCAACTCAACGTCCTCCTGATCGGCATAGACGCGGGTGTGGGAGAGGATCGCAATCTGGGCCTGCGGCCCGATTCGATGATCCTGCTCCACGTCGATCTGACGACCGGGCGAGCGGCCATGCTCGGCATTCCGCGCGACTTGATCAACGTTCCGCTGCCACCTGAGACGGCCAAGTACTACGCCTGCCACTGTTACGGCCCCGGACCGGGCCAGCTAAAGGCCGACTTCATAATTGACAACCTGTGGAACGAAGCCGCGAATGTGCATCCCGCCTGGTATTCGCAGTACGGGTCGGGCAATGACGCCGTCTCCAAGTTCCTCCGTGGATTGGGTGCTCTCAAAGGGGCGGTCAGCGAGCTCACCAACGTCCAGGTCGACGGTGCGGTCGTGATCAACCTGCCGGGTTTCGTGAAGCTCATCGACGCCCTGGCTCCGAACGGCCTGAACATCAACGTCCCCTACGAGGTCAAGCAGGACCCGAAGTACGCCTACTCGCTGTCCAATGGCAACCGGGTGTTCAACATCGACATCAAGGCCGGGCAGCAGGTCATGAACGGAGAGGTTGCCCTCGAGTATGCCCGGCTGCGCCACGTACCCGGATACGACTCGGACTACTTCCGGATGAAGCGCCAGCAGCTCGTACTGCGCGCAGTCCGGGACCAGATCAATCCGTGTGGTCTCCTGCCCCAGATTGCTGACATCCTGGGCGCCCTCAGCGGCGCGGTCTGGACCGACCTGCCACAGTCAGACACTGCCAGGGTCGCCGCCCTGGCGGCAAAGGTCGGCACCAGCACCACGGCCAACTTCAGCCTCGACCCGGCCACGACGGGCGCCACGTATGACGTGCTGGACCAAACCTCGGTGAACAAGATCCATGACATCGTCGCCCACAGTCTGGACAGCGTGCCGGCCGGGATCAGCGGTGGGGGCGGCGGCAGCGGCAGCGGCCTCACCTGCTAGAGAGCAACTTTTCGGTCGCGGGCTCCGTCGTGTGAG
>DASVKT010000153.1:0-15651 GCA_036385235.1 Candidatus Limnocylindrales bacterium
TACGCATTGGCTCAGGCCACCGTCATGCTCGCGGTGACAACCAAGAGCAACGCCATCGGCCGCGGCTACTTCGCCGCGATGGCGGACGTGCTGGCCAACGGATCGCTGCCCGTGCCGGCGCACCTCCGCTCCAGCGGCCTCGGTCGTCGCAAGTACCGCTACCCGCACGACTTCGTCGGTGACGATATCGAGCAGCAGTACCTTCCGGACAAGCTCGCCGGCCGCCGCTACTACTTCCCCGGCGATCTCGGGGCCGAGGTCAAGATCGGCGAGCGGATGGCCCGGATTGCCGAGTCCCGGCAGGGTCGGCCGCAGCGCAAGCAGCCCATCCCCGGCGCCCCGGATGTAGACCCGATGGCGGCCGGCTCGGAGGGCATGCGCCGCCGACGGGGAAGCCTCAAGGACCTGGCCGACGAGCAGCGCCGCGACGCCGGCGAGTAGCCAGGCTGCGCGTCTTGAGCGCGGCCGAGCACGCGGTGCTCGCGGCCCTACTCGATCGAGTAATTGCCCCGGACGTCGACCCGTCGCAGCCTGACGTTGGAAGTCACGGGGCTGCTGGGGTAGGTCACCTGCAGCTCGGAATGGCGCACCAAAGTGGGAACGTATCCCGAACATTCAGGTCGGGACGACAAGGAATCACCCGGGCTGCAAATCCAGTCTCACGGACTGGAATTCCGGTCGCGCAGGCTGCAATGAATCTGTGATGGCATAACAGTCCCAGCCACTTCAGATTGACCCCGCTCAGCCGGATACTCGTTTGTGTCTCCTATGGGCTGCACGGGGAATGCCATGACAAGAGCGCATGCTGTCGCGCCTCTGGTTGGCGCCGAGTCTCAATTCGGTGGAACAGCGCAGGGACTGGGGTTGCCTGTGCCGAAAGTGGCACGCCGCACCAGGCGGTCGGCTACGTCTGGCTACCTTGAGAGGGCAATGCTTCTGTGGCCGCGGCTGGACCGCGCCCGGATTCGCAGAGTGGCGAACGACCCGGCTCGCATCGCCGAGATCGTCGAACGTCGGACGTCGCAGCCATATGACGTGATCCTGGCGATGCTTACCAAGCACTCCCCTCCGCTGGGTGCTCAGCCGGATGACGAGACCGTATTCGAGCCCGGACGAGGCGATGTCTCCTGGACCACGCTGCGAATCGTGCGAAGTGCAGAGGGCAACGAGATTCAGGTTCAGGATCTGCTGCCGGCCTGAAATTCGCTCTACGGTTCCAGGTCCAACGCTCGCACGTGCTTCGGCCTGAAGATGGCTATCGGTCGCCTGTCGAAGACGGCGACTCGGGTCACGCCCAGACGCTCGGCTGTTGCGACGAGCACAGCATCGGTCAGACGCGGCCTGTACTCGGTGGTTTCGCGCATCAGTTCGGTGGCGCGGATCAGGTCTGCGGTCGTCGGGGCGATGACCTTGACGGCACCGCTGGCCACGGACTTCAGCAGCGCGAATGTCGCTCGCAGCCCGAGTTCACGTTGCAGCAGCAGATCCAGCTCGCCCAGCGTTAGCGCGCCGATCATCAAAGGCTCATTGACACGCCCGAACCACGCCAACGCCGCCCGATGGTTCAGGTCCGACTGATCCGCGGCTGCCAGCACGGCGCTCGAATCAAGCAAGATGGCCATCAGTTAGACCTCGTCCGGCCCGGGACGCATGCCGGCCTCGCGGCGGGCGATCGACCGGCCGTCCAGCGACAGGCGGCCGTGATCACTTCTGCCGACAGCCAGGAACGACAAGTCCGGCGCCGTGTCGTGCGCTTCCAAGTACAACTCCACCGCCGCCGCCAGAACCGATGTCTTAGTCACACCGCTGCGAGCCGCAAAGCGGTCCAGTCGCTCCAGGAGGTCCGAGTCCATCAGGATCGTTGTGCGCTTTTGCATATGCGGTCATATATACCACACTGTCCGGCACCTACGCGCACCGGTATATTCCGCGGCATCCTGCATTTCCCCTGAGAGAGGTGGCTACTGTGAACCGCTTCGAGCCCAATCTTCGTATCCCCGGCCCCACGTCGCTCCCGGACGCAGTCCGCGAGGCCGGCGCGCGTCAGATGGTCAACCATCGCGGTCCCGAGTTTGCCGTCCTCCAGAACAGCATCGTTGAGCGGCTCAAGCGCATCTACAAGACGGAGAGCGACGTCCTGATCCTCACCGCTGCCGGTACCGGCGGCCTCGAGGCGGCGATCGTCAACTTCCTCTCCCCCGGCGACAAGGTCCTCTCCGTCACGATCGGGGCCTTCGGCGATCGCTTCGCCAAGATCGCCACAACCTACGGCGCGGAAGTCACCAAGGTTTCCGTCGAGTGGGGCAGGGCCGCCGACCCGGCAGCCGTGACCGAGGCACTCAAGGCCGGCGGCCCCTGGAAGGCCGTACTGCTGACCCAGAACGAGACCTCCACGGCGGTCACCAACCCCATCGCGGAGCTCGCCGCCGCCGTCAAAGCCGCAGCGCCGGACGCGCTGATCATCGTGGACGCCATCAGCGGCCTGGGCGCGGTGCCGTTCGAGACGGACGCCTGGGGCCTGGACGTGGTCGTCAGCGGCTCTCAGAAGGCCTGGATGGTCGCCCCCGGCCTCGTCTTCGTCTCGGTCTCCCCGCGCGCGTGGGAAGCGGCCGCAACGGCCAAGATGCCGAAGTTCTACTTCAATCTGGAGGAGCATCGCAAGAGCGCCGAAGCCGGCCAGACGCCCTGGACCCCGGCCGTCGCCGTGATGTTCCAGCTTGACGTCGCCCTCAACCTCATGGAAGCGGAGACGCTGCCGGAGATTTGGAAGCGCCATGCCGCTGTCGGCGCCGCAACCCGAGCCGGCCTAACGACTCTCGGCTTCACGCTATTGGCCGATCCGGCCTACGCCTCTGATGCCGTCACCGGCGCCTACATCCCCGAAGGCGTCGAGTGGAAAGCCTTCAACGGCAAGCTCCGCAAGCTCGGCCTCGTCGTGGCCGGCGGGCAGGGTGCGCTGAAGGGCAAGGTCTTCCGCATCGGGCATCTGGGTCACGTCACCGTGCCGGCGATCCTCAACGCCATCGCCGTCCTCGAGCAGACCCTCATCGAGCTTGATCGGCCTGTCGTGCCCGGAGCAGCCGTTGCGGCCGCTCAGGTCGCCGCCCTCAAGTCCCTCGGCCTGGCCAAGTAAGGAACCAAGCCCAATGAAGATCCTTGTTGCCGAGCCCCTCGCCAAGCAGGGCCTCGAGATCCTCCGCGCTCACCACGAAGTCGACGAGAAGATCGGGCTGACGCCCGAGGAACTCGCCGCGATCATCGGCGACTACGACGCGCTTCTCGTCCGCAGCCAGGTGAAGGTCACTGCAGACATCCTGGCCCACGCCACTCGCATGGTCGTCATCGGCCGGGCCGGTGTCGGCGTGGACAACGTGGACCTGGAAGCGGCCACCAAAGCCGGCATCGTGGTCGTCAACGCCCCGACCGGCAATACCGTGTCGGCCGCGGAGCAGACCATCACCCTGATGCTCGCCCTGGCCCACAAGACCGCCGCCGCCGACGCTTCGATGCGCCGCGGCGAGTGGAAGCGCAGCTCCTTCACCGGTGTCGAGCTTCGTGGCCGCACCCTGGGCATCATCGGCCTGGGCAAGATCGGCCAGGCAGTGGCCGACCGCGCCCGCGGTCTCGAGATGAACATCATCGGCTACGACCCGTTCGTGACAGCCGAGCAGGCCGCCCTCCACGGCGTCACCCTCACCGAGGTGGACGCCATCCTGGAGACGGCGGACGTCATTACCGTCCACGTGCCGCTCAACAAGGCCACCCGCGGCATTGTGAACGCAGGCAACATCGACAAGCTCAAGCCCGGCGTCATGCTCATCAACGTCGCCCGTGGCGGCGTGTACGACGAAGCCGCCCTGGCTCAGGCGCTCAAGGACGGCAAAGTCGCAGGCGCTGCGATCGACGTCTACGAGAGCGAGCCGCCCGCCGCCGACAATCCCCTCTTCTCCGCCCCCAACACCGTCCTGACCCCGCACCTGGGCGCCCTCACGGCCGAAGCACAGCTTCGCGTCGCCGAGGAGGCCTGCGAGCAGGTCGTCGACGTTCTCGCCGGCCGCTCTGCCCGATACGCGGTCAACGCCCCGCTGCTCACCCCGGAAACGTCGCGAGCGATCGCGCCGTATCTGCCGCTCACCGAGATCCTCGGCCGGTTCGCCGCCCAGTACCTGCGGGGCGGAGTCAAGACCCTCACGGTTGATGTGGCCGGCGATCTCGCCGATCACGACGCCTCTCAGCTCACTGCGGCCGCATTGCGCGGCATCCTGGAGCAGGCCACCAGTGAGCGAGTGAACCTGATCAACGCCAATTTCCTTGCCAAGAGCCGCGGCCTTACCGTCAGCGAGCGCAAGACCACCGACGCCGGCACGTTCGCCTCTCTGGTCACGCTTACCGTCGAGGGCGACAAGGGCAACGCGATCATCGCCGGCACCGTCGCCAACGGCGAGCCCCGGCTCGTCCGCATCGACGACAACTGGCTGGACATGGCCCCAGCGCCTCTGATGGTGGTCACTCGCCATCAGGACAAGCCCGGCACCATGGGCCGAATCGGCCTCATCCTCGGCGAGGCCGAGGTCAACATCAGCTCCATGACCCTGGCCCGGACCAGCGCCAGCAAAGACGCGTTGATGCTCCTTGCCGTCGACAACGAGGTTCCGGACGCAGTGGTGGAGCAGATCAAGAACCATCCGGCGGTCCTGGACGTCTGGTCGATCCACGCCGCCACTGCACGTTGAACTCCTGTCCGCGGGATGCTGAGCGGCCCCGGGTCGGCGATCAGCCGCCCGGGGCCCGCAAGGCGCCGACCTTCGGCGATCAACCGGCCGGGGCCCGCAAGGCGCCGACCTTCGGCGAGGAGCCGGCCTCCGGGGCCGCTCAGCTAATTCCACCCGGCCTCGACGCGGTCATCGTCCTGCTGCGCCACGGCCAGACCCAATTCATAGTCGAGAAGAAGTTCCAGGGCGCCATGGAGGCGCCCCTAACGGCCCTCGGCGAGGAGCAGGCCCGGCTGGCCGGTCGGCGGCTGGCTGTGCCCCACGCGGCCCCGGCGCTCCCCATCCCGGGCGCGGCACCATTTGCCATCGTCCACTCCCCGTTGGGACGGGCACGCCGCAGCGCTGAGTTGGCCGTCGCGGAGATGAATGCCGCGGGCGTGGCCACTCCCCCACTCCGCGTCGACGCAGGGTTCTCCGAGATTGCCCAGGGCGGCTGGGAAGGGCTCACCGAAGAGGAGATTACGGCCCAATTCGGCGAGGCGCTGGGCGGATGGCGGCGCTGGCCGCTGAAATTCCACGCCGAAGGCGGTGAGAGCCTGCCTGAGGTGGTCGCCCGCGTCGAACCGGCCCTGACACGGCTCCTCGCCGACATGGCCGTGGGAACGACCCCCGGCACGATGGACCGTCACCAGGTCCTCGGCTACGGCAACGAGGGCCCGGAGCGACGCTGGTCGTTGATAGTTGCCCACGGCGGCGTCTTCAAGGTCGTCGCGTGCGCAATCCTCGGGCTGCCACTAGAGCATTTCTGGAACTTCGACTTCGGGCTGGGTGCAATCACCGTCATCGAGATCCGGGCCGGACGCGCAGTACTGCTGGCCCTCAACGCCGACTCGCATCTGAGCGGCGACTCAGGATCGGCGACGTCCGATACAGGCGACGACTCCAGGACCCGGAACGCGAGCGGAGCTCTCTAGCCTCCCGATCTTCGCGGGCGGCCGGCACCTCGAACTAGCGCTTCCGCCCGCCCGACTTGCCACGGCCGTTGGACGCGTTCGGCTTCCGGCTCCGGCCTCGCAGCTTCGGCATTCGGATGGCGAGCCGCAGCAGTGACCGCCGCACGATCTGACTTGCCGTCGCCAGGAATTCCAGTCTCTCGGAACTGAGTTGCTGCTTCCCGTAGACAACTTCCACGTTCGCCATCGCAACCATTCCCAGCGACTCGCGGGCCTTTGGCACGACCGCCGCCAGCATGCCCGTGTACTCGTAAATCGTTTGTGTTGGCGTCGGCTTGTATCCGAGGCGACTCGCCAGCTTGACTACGTTCCGATAGACCGTCTCCGGACTCTCGAGCCGTCTCGGCCGACGCCGCCAGATCGCAAATACCGCGAACAGCAGGATCGGGACAAGAATGGCCGGCACAAACAGAAGGTAGGGCGTGCTCGGCGGCGGCGTGGTTGCGCTAGCGCCGCTCTGCGGCGAAATCGAGTGAGTCGGCCTGTCTGCACCGCCCGTCCCGGCGAGGTTCACAGTCGGCAGCGGAGAAGGCGTGGTCGTAACGGCACTGCCGGCTGCCAGCACGGTCGGGTGCCCTACGCCACCACCGGTGGGATCGAACGGAATCCAGCCGTAACTTGGGAAGTAGACCTCGACCCAGGCATGCTTCTGCTGGCTCGTGACCTGCTGTACCAGAGTGTGAGGATCCATGGGCCCCGGCTGGTAACCCTGAACGTATCGGGCCGGATAGCCGGCCATCCTCATGAGCATCGTCATGGTCGTCGCGTACTGCTGGCACATACCCGTCCTCAGGAACGCGAAGCAGTCCACCGTTGAAAGGCCCTGGCACTGCGGCATCAAGCTGCCGATGTCTGTGCTGTAGGTGAAGGTGCCGCTGCCCTGCAGGTAACCCTGGATCGCCTTGGCGGCATCGTATTCGTTGCTGAAGGAGTTGCCGTTCTGGAGCGCCGATTTCTTGATGTCGCTTAGCAGCTGTTGACCGTCCGATTTGACCAGCTCTTTTCCTTGGGTGTATCTGGCCACCAGGCCCGGCGGGAAAGACGTACCGGCATGCTGGAGACGCCACTCTGTCAGGCCTGCGCCGCCCGGGTCTATCTCCGGCGCGTATGCGGACAAGGTGTAGTCAACGGAATCCGTTGTCATCCAGGCCAGGTTGGCGCTGCTCGGGCCGGACCCTACCAGCGTTCGCTGCACCGGGACATTCACGGCATAGGGCTCATTTGCGGCGATGACGTGCTTGATCGACGTGTCCTGGACATGAATCACGATGGAGACGTCCTGCCGGCCCGGGGTCGCGGGGCCAACCTGATCGAGCGTTCCCGCCTCGAGCTGACCGCCGGCAATCACAGAATCCTGATGGGAGTTCTCCCCAAGGCCCCAACCTGTCGTCTGGAACGTGTCATACGCAACCAACCGCCAGTGGTAGACCAAGGACGCGTTCTGGACTCGGACGGTGAAGACGTCGTGCGACGACTCATGGAACGAGCTCAGGACCGGGGCCGTCGTCCCGAAGTCGGCGGTCGGTTGGATTCTGCTGGCGCCGCCGTTGGGGAGCAGGCCGCTCATCCAGCCGAAAGCGCCCTGCATGTTTGAGCCCACGTCTTTGAAGGTGCTGGCCAGCGGCGCCGAACTGGCAAGCATCGTCAGAATGAGCGAGCCGGCGACGGCTGCCGAGGCGAAGGCAAACCCGCCCTGAAGGTGAGGCGCTCGGAAATCGCCGCCTCGCCAGATGCGGTGTCGTAGCCAGCTGGTCCGCTCATCGGCCGCATGCGCAAGCAAGAGGAGCACCAGGGCGGCCGCACTGAACGCCACGAGGGCGAAGTATTGGTCGTGGTCCAGTAGGGCCATGTTTGCGATCAAGACGACTGCGAGCAGCAGCACGGCGTTGACCGAGCGGTGATAGCCAAACACGTCGTAGGAAGCCGCCTGCGCGGTGCCCCACACGATCACGCCCAGAATCAAACAGAAATGGCCAACCTGGAGTGTCGAGACTTGATGTCGCCAGGTGAGATCCAGATAGGCCTGAGTCACGGACATGGCGGTCGTGTGGAACCAACCCGCCAGACCCGGCTCCGAATTCGGCAACGAGGCGCCGATGACCTCGATCAACACGAACGCGCCAATGACGCAGCCGAGCGATTGAGCCAGCCACGGCGACAGATCCAATCGGGCGCTGACGTAGCCCCACAGGGCCGCCGCGATGGCAATTGGGATCAGGAAGCTCGTCAGACCATCCTGGCCCAGGATCCAGCGGGCATCCGAGATGGACCACGCCATTGTTCCAATGAGCAGCAAGACCAGCGGCAGACTCGCCCAGCCTTCGTCCGGACGCAGTCTGTCGATTGTCCGGGCCGACGCTTCCTGTTCTTGAACGCCGTGCGACTCCCCCCGGGGCAGATACGCCTCAGGACGATTCGGTGCGAAAGAACCAGCAGATGCCATCGCTACACCTGCCCAGCCACGGCCGACGCCGAGAATTCAGAGTTCTTCATGCGAGTACCGCCCCCAGGTTGTCGCCGGCGTGAACTTCGTAGGACTTCACTTCGTACTCTGCCAACGTAAAGTGCAGCGCTCTCTGCTCCTGGGCGACGAGTTCCGTATTCGATGCTCCGGACAATCTCGACTTGCCCGCGGCCGCGTAGCTCACGGCATCGAGGGTCACCACGGCCGCAGTCACTCCCCGAGCTCGCAGGGGGGGCAGCGCACGGACCCAATGCCTGTCTCTCGACGAGGTCACAATGACCGCCGTCATTCCACGCCGAAGCTTAGGCAGGCCGATCAGCAGAACCTCGCCCAGGGGCGTTCGGCCGTCGCCTTCCACTGCCGCCAGCAGCGCCATGATCTTCTGCCTCTGCCTCGGCCCGCGGTCTGCCGGAATCGACACCAGGCGATGGCCGCTGGTTGTCATGCCGACTGCACGGTTTTCCAGAATGGCGTCGTGAGCAATGGAGGCGGCCACTCGCACCGCTTCCTCGACCGTTGAGACATCCCCGTCGCCGGCCTGGACGGCTGCCTCGAGATCCACAAAGAGCCACAGATCCGCGGTCTGCTCCAGATCGAACTCCTTGACCTGGATTTCGCCGAGCCGGGCCGTGCTGCGCCAATGGATACGGTTGAAGCTGTCGCCCGGCACATACGGCCGGACGGTCGTGGCCAACGGCGTCGTCTGGAGCGTGCGCTCGGGGGCGGAATGGGTGCCCTCCAAATACGCATTCGGAAGACGCCAGCGCGGCAGCGGCAGAACACGCGGGAAGACGGTCACGATCGTGGGGCGGCCTACCGTGGCAGCCGCTTCGAAGAAGCCGAACGGATCCCCGGTCCGAACGATCATCGGCTCGATGCGGAAGGTTCCTCGCCGTGTGAGCGGCACGATCGCAACCCACGACCGCTGCGCCCAGGACCTGAGGCCCAGGGCTCGGCCCGGAAGAGCCACCGGCAGATCTGTGGGGTTGTAGACCTCGAGCCAGGGTTTCGGGAGGCCGCTGGCGTTGGAGATGCTGTATGTGGTCCGCAGGTCGTCACCGACGTGGCCCTGACGATGATCCACCCGATAGCCGGCCTCGAGGTCTGCCAGCCCGAACCGAGTCAGCACGTAGCTGCCCCCAATGCCGAGCAGGCCGAGGTAAACCACATAGAACAGGAACTGCAGCCCAGTCGAGAAGGCCGCGATAAGCAGAGCTACCGCGACGATCAGGAACTGGAGCCGTCGGATCATCGGACGACTCTCACTGGCTGCCTAGCGAGCCGTGCTGCCGGCCGTGCCGCTCTTGTCGCTGACCTGGCCACCCTTACGATCACCGACCGCCTTACCGGAGTCCACGGGAACCGTGTCCAGCAATTCCGTGACGACCTGGCGCGGATCGATGTCGTGCATCGACGAACTCGTCTTGATGATGAGGCGGTGAGCCAGCGCGGACTCGGCGAGGGCCTTGATGTCATCCGGAATCACATAGTCGCGGCCGGTGAGGGCGGCGAGAGCCTGGCCGGTTCGATACAGGGCCAGCGAGCCGCGCGGCGAGGCGCCGAGGTAAACGTCCGGGTGGGTTCTTGTGGCGTTCACGAGTCGGACGATGTAGTCCGAGACACTCGGATCGACAAAAATCTTCCGCACCGCGCTCTGAAGTTCGCGCAGCTCCTCGACGCCGAGGACTTCTTCCAATTCATCTATCGGATGACTGATCTTCTGCTGATCCAGGATTGCCTGCTCATCCGCAATGCTCGGGTAGCCGAGTCTGATGCGGAGCATGAACCGGTCCAGCTGAGCTTCCGGCAATGCGAAGGTGCCTTCGTACTCGATGGGGTTCTGCGTGGCAATGACCAGAAACGGCTCCGGCATCTGGTACGTGGTGCCGTCGATCGTGGCCTGGTGCTCTTCCATGCATTCCAGAAGCGAGGACTGCGTCTTCGGGGTGGCGCGGTTGATCTCGTCCGCGAGGACGACCTGAGCCATGATCGGGCCCGGCCGGAACTCGAACTCCTGGGTCTTCTGGTTGTAGATCGACAGACCGGTCACGTCGGACGGCAGCAGGTCCGGGGTGAACTGAATGCGGCGGAAGCTGCAGCCCAGGGACTTCGCCACAGCCTTGGCGAGCATTGTCTTGCCGGTTCCGGGCACGTCTTCGATCAGGAGGTGGCCGCGACACAGCAGCGCAACGAGGGTGAGTCGGACCTCCTGGCGCTTGCCAATGATGACTCGCTCTACGTTCGCAGCTACCTTCTCGCCGGTTTCATGGATCGTGGTCATGACTCTCTCTAGTGAGCGCGAAGGCGGATGGTGGCCTGCGAACCACTCGCAGAGCCCTGGACCCCCAGAAGCCTCGGTCCCAGTGTGGACGAAGGCCGCCAAATACTACGCCGAGACGCCTCGGCCGTTTTCATCTGTCGGATAGACCTCGTTGCGACGAGAGGCTCCCTCGCATGTTGCGGGACATGTTGCCCGACCTCTACTTTGAATGACGAAACGACATCCCACCTTGTTCGATTCTCGTCTTTCGGGCGCTTCCTTGCGGTTAGCCTTGCAATCAACGGGACCTTCGGGTACCCATTCAAGAGTACGAGCAGGCCTGATGTAAGGCCGATGTGATCGGCGTACGCTCACAGAGAGCGTCGTGCCGACAACGCTCGGGCTGGCCGGCAGGATAACGGAGCATCAATGCCAGAGGTAACCGACTCCTTTTGTGAGCGGTGTGGCTCCCGCTACATCTTCAACGCAAGCGCGCCCAAAGGCCTCTCGTTCAAGGGAGCGCGCGTCCTCGCCAGGGGGCTGAAGAACTTCGTCCTGACCGACGGCCAGTCGATGTCGGACTCGATTGCCCTCGCTCGCCACGAAGACGACCACGAGGACTCGAGCCGCGTCACCGAGGCATTCCACAAGACCTTCAACTTCTGCATGACGTGTCGCCAGTACGCTTGTGACCGCTGCTGGAATGTGGAGACGGGCGCGTGCCTGTCCTGCACTCCGGAGTCGGACCAGGCCGTCGCGACGCCCCCCGAGCCCATGATCCAGCCGCGTGCACCGATGATCCTGGGGCCGGAGCCGATGGCTCAATCCCCCCGCGAGCCGCTGGTCGCTCAGCCGGCCGCGTCCGATTGGGAAGCCGACTGGTCGCTATTCACCGCAAACGCCTCGGCCGAGCCTGTTCCAAGCGCCGCCCTCACCGGCTTCAACGAGCCGATCAAGCTCCCCGAGCCCGCCGCCCCAAAGACCCAACGACCCACCGCTACGCCTGAGTGGCCCGTCGCCGACTTGCCGACCGCTTCGGCCTCTGCCGCCGGCGGTTCGAACGGCAAGAACGGCCATCGCGCCGCGCGGAAACAAGCTGATATCGAGGCCGCCAGCCTGTGGCCCCTGGCCGATGAGATAGCGCCGGAGATGACCCTTACCCCCGATGAGCTCGAACTCGTCGAGACTCGGCTGGAGCAGGGCGAGACCGCTCCTGAGGCAGCCGCGCCGCCAGCCCCGGAGCCACCGATTGCCGCTGCGCAGGCACCGGAACCAGAGCCCGAACTCCCGGTCGCAGCCAGCGCGCCGTGGCTCGGGGACCAACCGGACTTCACCAACGAACACTTCGTGCTTGCCGAGCCTGCCCAACCAGAGCAGGCCGCCGAGTGGGGCGCATCGTGGCGAACTGCCTCTCCATCATCCTGGGAAATGCAGCCTGTATCCGCTCAAAATCGAGGGCCGGCTTCAACTCCGACATACTCGACCGAGCCACAGGAGATCGAGGCGGCAGACCAATTCGAGCCGATGGCGCCGGCCGAGGTGCCGGCCGAGGTGCCGGCCGAGGTGCCCGCCGCACCGCAGCACCTTCTGAGCATGCCGATGCCCTCGCTGGCCGAGGTCGGTCCGGCGCCGAAGACGCAGGGGCACGCCCCGCTCGTAGCCAGGCTTCTCGGCCGAGTGGGCTCCCATCGCCACAGCCAGACCGACAACGAGGCCTGGCCTCGGGTGACCAAATGGTCTGAGCGACCAACCAAGAATGCCGATTGGGCCGAGAGGGCTCTGGCGGAACGGGCCGCGCAAACCAACTTCGCCGAACAGACCGCGTCAGAACCCGAGTCCGTCACGCCGGATCGCCCGTTCTCCTCGCGCGACGTAGACGTTTACCCGGTCGCCGAACCGGAGCCGACCCCCATGCCCGCGTTCGGCTACGCGAGCGCTACGCTGCCCATCCAGAATGTCCAGGAAGCCCTTGACGCGGGCTCTGCAGCGGCCGTGCGTCTGTCGGCCGTCGAGGCCGCGAATGAGCCATTTGCAGTCCCCGTGAATCCGAAACAGCCGGCGGCTGCTCGGTCGGTGGTCCCTGACCCGGCCCAACCGATCGTGGGCCAGCCGATGCCGGCCACGCCTGCGTTGCCTGTCGTACGCCCCACGGCACCGGCCCCATGGCCGCCCTTGGGCGCCAGCTGGCCGGCACCGCAGAACCCCAACGCTCCCTGGCCGGTACCCGAGACGGCGCCGATCCCGGCAGCTCTCGCCGCGAGGGCCGCCCCGGAGCCGACCCTCGCCGAAATGTGGGACCAGTCGTCGCAGGAAGTGCTCAACCGCGGCAGCGTTCGAGTCTGCACGCGCTGCGCTCTGCCGGTATCCACTCAGGCCCGGTTCTGCCGACGCTGCGGTACTCGCCAGGCCTGATCGCTCAGGACCACGGACGGCGCGTTACAGCGCGTCCAGGTCCGCAAAAAGGCCCGGCTGGAGTTCGTCGCCGTGGATGACGCCGTGCGGCCGCAACAGCGATCTCACCTCAGCCTTGCGCACGAAGCGCTTGTTTCCGAGCTTGATGCTCTGGAGTTGCCCGGTGCGAGCCCATCGACCGATGGTTCCCGGGGTGAACTTGACGTTGCACGACGCCAGCAACTCAGCCGCCTCCGATAGGGAAATCCAATCGGCCGGCGTCTTGGACATCGTCAGTCGGGGTCCTTGGCGGGCGACTCAGTCTTGGCCGGTTCGGCCGGCACAGCCGCGGGCTTCTCTGCCCCACCGTCCGAGGCAGAAGTCGAACTCGACGACGACTCGGTGGGCGTCGACCGCGAAGCCGGCTTGCCCGAGCCCGACTTTTCCTTGCGGGCCCAGCCACTTCCCTTGAAGTGCACCGCCGGGGCAACGATCGCCTTTTTCATCTGCCCACCGCATTTGGGGCAGGCCGCAGGGCCGTCGGCGATGACCGAATGGATCACCTCGATCTCGTGGTCGCAGCTCACACAGACATAGTCGTAAATCGGCATGAAGACCTCTAGAACCTCGCGCTAGGCGCGCAGCATCCGCATGCCGCACTTCGGGCAGTAGAAAACTCGCTCCAGCCCGGACTCGAAACCGCAGTGCTGGCAGGCCAGGCCGCCCATTCCGGGTTGAGCCATCGGGCGATCAATCGAAACGGTGCCGATGGCATGCGTGTCGCCGGAGACGTTGTTGAACAGACCGGCGAGAACTCCGGCGCCCAGGCGATCCGTGTCGCCTCGGACTCCCTTACCGCCCCAGCCGACGACGGCCCGGACGACCAGGTCGCCGGTTACCTCGTCGAAATGGGAGACGACTCCGCCGATGATGGCGTTGTAGTCCGGGTAGCCCAACGTGTCCGTCTCACCGGACAGCAGCCCGCACACGAGAGTCTCGTACGCGAGGTCTATGGCATCCACCGACTCGAGCACTACAAGCGCATGCCGGGTCACAGCAGAGCGCTTGTGGTTGTACTGAAGCCACTGCATGCTCCCGGGGATCCGGGCAATGAAGGGCGAGGCCGATCCAAGCGCAACCGGCAAAGGCTCGACCAACTCGGACTCGCCGTTGACGTAGCCCGCCAGCATGCTGTGGAGGCGCTGCACCAGGCCGGGTCCGGCCTTGAGGCGCACGCCGTCCGAACTCTTCGCCGAATAGGAAAGCTTCAGCGAGAACTCATGCGAACTGACCTCAGCCAGCAGCGGCTGAGGTTCCGGCTCCTGGACTCGCCCGGAGCGTTTCTTCCCGAAGAACGGCACGGTCCCTCTCCATAGGTGGTGCGAACCAACTCGTATCCTAGCAGCGCCTCCGCATCCCATCCCGGCACCGCGACGCTTGTACCGGTGCCGCGACGCTAGCCGAGTCGCTGGGCGAGCCGGCCGACCAATTCCTCCAACTCCGCCGCGCGGGCGCGGACACCATCCACCACGGCAGATGGGGCCTTTGACGTGAAGGCCTCGTTGGCGAGCCTTGCCCGGGACGCGGCCAGAAGGCCCTGAGCCTCCGCAAGTTCGCGTTCCAGGCGGGCTCGGTCGCGACCCTCCTGGGCTTCGTCCTTGGCCGCGGGGCGGACCACGGCCTCGATGTCGCCCGCGATGACGGAGAGACCGCCGTCCGAATTCCGGCGGATGGCTCCCACCGCGGCCTCGCGCACGAGTGGCTTGGCCCTTGCCAGCCGCTCGATTGCGGGCTTGAGGGCCTCGAAGGTATCGCCGAGTGATTCCGGCACGAAGACATCCACGGGCAGCCAGGCCGCGGGCTCGATCTTGGCCTCGGCCCGGGCGTTTCGGACGGCCCGAACCAGCTCGATCAGCGAGGCCACTTGCGACTCCGCGGCGGAGTCTGTGGCGTCCGGGCGGACGACCGGCCAGTCGGCCACGATCAGGAGTTCTGGGTCCGCGGCGACGTGCGGCAGGCGATCCCAGATCGCTTCCGTGATGAACGGCATGATCGGATGCAGCAGGCGCAGATACGTGTCCAGCGCATCAACGAGAGTCCACCATGTGGCCTCGCGCTCCCCGGCAGAGAGCGACTCGTCCGCCAGGCGGATCTTGGCCAGTTCCACTCCCCAGTCGCAATACTCATTCCAGAGCGCTTCGTAGAGGGTCTGGCTGACGTCGCCGAAGCCGTACTGGGCCATGGCCCTGTCCACCGCCGCCACAGTTTCCGCGGCGCGGGAGAGGATCCAGCGGTCCGCCGGACCGAGCTTGGCCCCATCCGGCAGCCGGCGCGGCGCACCGGGCCCGATGGACGCCGGCTTTGCGCCGAGCACGAACCGGGCCACGTTCCAGAGCTTGTTGGCGAAGTTGCGGGCGTTCTCGATCTTCTCCGGCCCGAGCTTTGAGTCGTTGCCGGGGGCAGAACCGTTGATCAGGGCGAAACGCAGGGCGTCCGCGCCGACTTCGCCGATGGTCTCGAGCGGGTCGACCGAGTTGCCCTTGGTTTTGGACATCTTCTGGCCGTACGGGTCCCGGATCAGGCCGGATAGATAGACGGTGTGGAACGGCACCTCGCCGGTCAGATGGATGCCCAGCATCATCATTCGGGCGACCCAGAAGAAGATAATGTCGTAGGCGGTCTCCATGACCGAGCCCGGGTAGAAACGCTGGAAGTCGCGCGTCTTCTCCGGCCAGCCGAGCGTGGAGAACGGCCACAGGCCGGAGCTGAACCAGGTGTCGAAGATGTCGTCGTCCTGGCGAAGATCCGCGG
>DASVKT010000154.1:0-8880 GCA_036385235.1 Candidatus Limnocylindrales bacterium
CGCGGTGGATCGCCCCGCGGCGGTCGGTTCAGTCACCACCGAATGAACGGGACAACGAGGGCCCCTTCCGTGCCGGTCCGGCGCGCCGAACCAGCCACTGGCCACTCTTGATAGTCGGTTCAGTCGCCACCGACTGAAGAGGCGCGTGGCCGCGACCGACACGACGCCACGCGTCACGCCCGCCCCGCGCAGACCCTGGCCATCCCGGCCGCCTACGACCTCCTTGCGTCTTTGCGCAAGCGGCTGTATATTCGCCACATGCTCGACGTAAGCGATCTCGAGACTTCGAGGCGGAGAGGGGCGGCGGTGGCTAGAGCCCTCGCGGACCCAAAGCGTCTGTGCGTTCTGCAGTCGCTCGCGGACGGGGAACTATCGGTCAGCGAGCTGTCGGAACAGGTCGGCTGCCATGTTCCCAACATGAGCCAGCACCTCGCCGTATTGCGCAATTCGGGTCTCGTCCTGACCCGACGGGAAGGCAACACAATCTATTATCGAATCGCGGATCCGCGGATCCTCGAAGCGTGTCGGCTCCTCCAATCAATCGCCGGCTGAACCGGACGCCGGTCAGAACCGTCAGGTAGAAAGGACCATCCCTCGATGGCCGAAGTCAAAGCAGTTACAGACGAGACGTTCGAGGAAGTCGTCCTCAACGCGGATAAGCCGGTCATCGTCGACTTTTGGGCATCATGGTGCGGCCCGTGCCGAATGGTCGCCCCGGAGCTCGAGCGCATCGCCGAGAAGTACGCAGGCGCGATCGATGTCGTTAAGATGGACGTGGACGCAAACCCGGCCGTCTCCCAAGCCCTTCAGATAATGACGCTCCCCACTATCGCCTTCTTCCGCCCCGGTCAACCGCCGATGGCAGTCGTGGGCGCGATGCCGGCAGAACAGTTTGAGACACGATTCGGCCTTTCGCAGTACGCTAAGCCAGCGACGAGCTAAGCCCTCGGGCCCTCGCCTTAAAGCGAATACCAAGCGGGACCTACCCCCTCTGGTCCCGTCCCTACGACCCCGGCCTACCCCCTCAGGCCGGGGTCGTTCTTTGTCCCGCGATGCCCACAGAACTCAACGCCCCGCGGCCACCAGAATGGCGCGCAGATCCGCCTCGTGATCCTCGTAGTGCTCCGTGGTATTGCCGAGGAGCGACTTCAGGTGCCGGTCGTTCTTCAGCCAGCGCGTCTCCGGGACCACGGTCAGGTACCCGCGAAGCTCGCCCGGCCAGGTGCGGAAGCGCTCGCGGAGTTCGGCCATCGGCAGGGCGGCCCATTCGGCCTGGTAGCGCTCGTTGATCGCTTCGCCCTCGGCCTCCCAGGCCTCCGCGGTCATGTTGATGTGGTCGAACGACGGGCTCTCCGGGTTGACGGCCAACTCCTTCGCGATCTTGAGCCACCACTCGATCCACACGCACAGGTGGCCCATAAGGTCCCGGCCGGTCCAGCCGTGGGCACCGTCGAGCGGGCGTTCGAGCTCCTCGTCCGTCAGCTCAAGCAGCGCCTCGAAGGGTCGCCAGGCATCGCGTTCTTCGTCCAGAAAGGAGAGTCCATCGGCATACATGCACCGATGTTACTGCGCACGGATGGCCCCGTTCTGCCCGCGGCGGGTGGTGCCATAACGCACCGGACTTAGGGGCTGCCCGATGACTCTCATTGGGACCATTGCGATCCGCCCGGCGTGGGATAGCGTGTGACCTGGCCGCCGACAAGGCGTCACAGAGTCGTCAGAGGCATCGGATACGGGCCGGATCGCATACGACCTCCGCTCTTGAGGCGAACGAGCATTCGTACGAGGAGGCCGCCGGATCCGACTACGACCCGAGCAACCAAGATAGTCGGCCTCAGCCTCCGGTCGGCGGCCGCCAACCCCTCCTCTACCGATCTATCCGCGCGGAACGTACGTGTCCAGCCGCGGCCTCATCACCGTGGTTCCCGCCACCAGGTGACGGAGCACGACACGCGCCGCGAGACTCGTCTCCGGATCGCGGGAGATCGTCCGAACGATCCACTCGATGTATGTCGGCTCGATCTCGGCCACTTCCTTGAGCGTCATGCCGGCGAACTTGCCGAAGCCGAGTCGTGTCTCCAGAGCCTCGGCCAGAATCGGCAGGTCGGCTTCGAAGTTCGGTCCGCGGTGACGATGCATCGGGCCGGTGGGCGTGGAGGCGCGGCGCGGCTCGTGGTCGCCGGCGGAACGGGGACGCGGCGGTTGGCCTGGGAGCGGGCTGTGATCGAGAGGATGCAGGGTTGAGTTGCGGGGGCGCAGCAGCGTGGAGGTGTCGATGCGGGCAGTGACCGGTCGGCCCGAAAGCGGGCGCGCGGGAGTGCCGGGCCATTCGGGCGGCTGACCGTCATGCCTCGGAGCCGGACCGCCGGCCGAGGTGCGCGAAGCGCCCGGAACGGCCCCTGCCCCGCCCGGACCGGGCCTTGACGCGCGGGCCGCGGCATCTCGATGGATGCGCCGTTTCTCCGGATCGCGCAGCTCCTGGTAGGCCGCGTTGATCTCCGCCATCTTCCGGTTCGACCGCTTCTCCACAAGAGGGTCGCCGCTGGCGATGTCGGGGTGATGCTGGCGCGCAAGCCGCCGCCAGGCGCCCTTGATGGCGTCCGTCGAGGCGTCGAGCGGCAGTTCCAGCACGGTGTAGGGGTTGCGTGGCATCTGATCAGTTTACCGGGCAGGCGGCCGCTGATGCAGGCCAGGTGCCGGGCGAGCCGCCGAAGAGTCCGCGCGGCGCCGCCGACGAACCCCCTCTTGACAGCTTGGCCCGCTTGCCGTCCCCTACTCTCATGTCACGAAACACAAGCTCCAAAGGTTTCGGCCTGCTTCGGCTGGCTTTGATCGTCGGCGCCGTGGGTAGCTTTGCCGCCGCTTACAGGTTCGCGCTGAAGTACCGTGAGCGCGTCGGGCTGCCCAGACGCAACCCTGTAGTCACGACGCCCGCTGAATTCGGGTTGGCCTACGAATCGGTGACGATCCCGGCCGGCGATCACGAACTGTCCGGCTGGTGGGTTCCGGCCGGCGACGGGGGCCACAAGCCGCGCCGACGCAAGGCCGCAGCCGCCGAGGCCGATGGCGCGGCGGCCGCCGAGGCGGTCGACACGGCCCCCGAGCCGGCGCCGACCGCCGCCCTCGATCCGCGCCCGGCAATCGCCGTCGTCCACGGCTGGGAGTCCAACAAGGGCCGAACCTTCGCCCACGTCCGCTACCTGCACGCGGCCGGCTTCCACTGCCTCGTCTTCGACGTGCGCGGCCACGGCGACAGCCCCGAGGAAACGCTGCCGGTCAGCGTGCCCGAGTTCGCCGAGGACACTGCCGCCGCCGCTCGCTGGCTTGCGGCCCGCCCAGACGTCTCCGGAGTCGGTGTGCTGGGCCATTCGATGGGTGCCGCAGGCGCGATCGTGGCCGCGGCCAATGAGCCGGAGATCGGCGCGGTCGTGAGCATTTCGTCGCCGTCCGACATGATCCGCATGACCCGCAAGACCTTCGAGATGGCGGAGATGCGCATCCCTGCGCCGATCGCCACGCCCCTCGCCTGGTTCACCGCCGCGGTACTGCTCATCCCGCGCCGTCACTCCGTTCAGGAAGCCAGCGCAACCGCCGCCGCGGGCCGCTACGCCGGACCGATCCTCCTCATCCACGGCGCCCAGGATCACGGAGTGCCGGTCGAGCATCTGGAGATCATCGGTCGCGCGGCGGCAGCTAATCGAGTCGACGGCGACCACCCGGTCGAAACCCTGGTTCTCCCCGACTTCGGCCACCGCTGGCTCTATGAAGCCGAGGCTTTCCGCCGCCGGGTCGCGGTCTTCTTCGCTCGCTCGCTCGGTGGCCCCGTGGCGCCCGAGACGGCCGGCGACCTCGCCGCCGCCTGCGTGGTCGAGCGTCCGGCAGACCCCGTCTACGGGTTCGGCGCGATGGCCGGCAAAGCCCCGGAGAAGCGAATCATCGAAGCAGACTGACGGCTCGACCGACCGTTCGGCCGACCGCCCGCGCGCCCGCCTGCCCCGGCCGCCCACCGCCCTGCCCGCCAAATCGGAGTACCCATGGACACCTGGCAAGCAATCGACACCACGCGCGCCATCCGCAAGTTCCAGGCGCGCCCGCTCGAACCGGAGCACTTGCTCCGCATCGTTGACGCCGGCCGCCGATCCGGCAGTTCCAAGAACCAGCAGCGCTGGGACTTCATCGTCTGCACGGACCGCGAGCATCTTCTGGAGCTCTCCGAGGTTGGGCCGTTTGCCCAGCACCTCGCCGGTGCCGCCGCCGCGATCGCCCTCGTCGTGCCGGACCCGGCTCAGAACGAAGCCCCGTACTCGATCATGTGGGACCTGGGCCGTGCCGCCCAGAACATGACCCTCGCCGCCTGGGAGCTGGGCATCGGCAGCGTTCCGGCCACGGTCTACGAACAGGATCTGGCCCGCAAGCTGCTCGGCTATCCCGAGGAGTACTGGTGCGAGTTCCTTCTTTCGTTCGGCTATCCCGAGAACCCCGAGGCCCTCACCTGGGCCAAGCGGGCGGGCGGGCGCAAGGAGTTGGGGGCCGTGGCGCATGAGGAGCGGTGGTAGGCAGCCAGGCTGGCAGGGGTGACGTGGCGTGATTTCAAGCATCTGGAGTCAACGCGGCAGGATTTGGAGGGCGGCGCGTATTTGACAGAGGTAGAGGTTCGGCCCCTATCGGCGACGATCTCGCCGCGGTCATGGATGCACTCCGACTGTCACCTCGCCTTCACCAACTGAGGCCAGCCGTCGACGAGATGTCCCTGCTCGTGGTCGAGGCTAAGCTCGGACGAGACCTGCCTGCCGGTCTGAAGCGCTTCTACGAGGTATCCGACGGAGCGGAACTCGTGGACGGCAACCTCAATGCGGTACCGGCTATCGGTCCCGGCGAGATGCTCCTTCTCGACTACTCCGAGTGGCTCCGTGACGCTGAATGGCCCATTCCCGAAGAAGTGCTGATGTTCGGCGGCGATGGCAGCGACGAGCTATTCGGCTTGTGGTACCCATCGGACGCAGCTCCGACTGACCCAACTCGGATCGTGGAGATCGCCGAGATATTCGAGCCTGGATGTATGGCCATCGTCGGTACTGATCTGCCCGTCTTCCTCCGCGGTCGGATCGCCTACCACCTGGCGTACTACTTCGAGTCCGACCCGACACTTGGGCCGGCTCTGGAAGCGATTGGTCTCCCACGGAAGTTGTGGGAACGTGCGAGCACACAGCAGAGCCATCGCGACTCAATGGCCCCCTGCCTCGAATGGGCGGGCCCCACTCTGCCGACGAAGAACCCGGACTGATACGAGGACCGCCTCGACCCCGACAAGGTGCGCGCACTTCTTGCCGGAGGCAGCGGTTCGTAGGGGCCGGTGAGGCAGCGGCGCGCCTGGTAGCCGGCTCCTGCTCTCGTTCGGCCACCCGAAGGATCCCATCCGTCGGCGCGATCCGCAGGGCTGGGCAGCACGGGCGGCGCTCATAGTCGTCCGCCATCCCGGACCGTTGACGACATCAGCGGCCACTACCGAGCTGGCTTTCATGACAAATGCCAACCCGGGTAGCACGGTGCAGGTTCGACTGAGTGCAATCGCCCTGAATCAAGCTCCGGAAGGCCAAATTGGGCCCAAGAGGCTGCCATCTGACGCGTCACCGGAGCATTTGGCATAGCCCCGCGCCCGAATTCGGCCGGCAGTCACGCCTGATCCGGCCTCGCGTTGCCCGGGTTGGCATTTGGCATGATCGCGGGGCTGTGCCGGCCGAGAAGCGGCCGCGGCCCGAACGCGTCGGTGTCAGCAGCGGTAGCCGCCCGGAATCAATCGGCCGCGCTCCTCCTGCGGGAGGCGAGGCCGGGCGAACCCGGCGCGGCCGACACTCTTTGGCGAGTAACTGAGCTCTACTCCCAGCGGAACGACCGCGCGGAGATCGCGAGGCAGACAACCATCCACGCCGCGAGGATCCCCGCGTCCATGGCGAGCGGCGCCACTTGCGGGGCGTTGACCATGCTCTGGCGCAAGCCGTCGCCCAGATAGGTGAGCGGCAGGAGACGCGCTACGGACTGCAAGAACCCGGGCATGAAGGTGAAGGGGAAGAAGATGCCCGAGAGGAACATAAGCGGCATCTGAACAACCTGGACCACGCCCGTCGCCTGCTCCTCGGTCTTGAGGAACGAGGCCAGCATGAAGCCGAGGGCCAGGAAGGCGCCCGCGCCGAGGAAGACGAAGCCTGCTGCCAGCGCCAGGTTGCCGACGAGCTGGATGTTGAAGACGGCTATGCCGACCCCGAGTATCAGCACCGTGTCGACGGCCGCCACGATCAGCCGCAGCAGAATGTTGCTAGCAACCAGCTTCCAGCGCTGCAGCGGCGTCGCGCCCATGCGCTTGAGGATTCCCTTCTCACGCTGCTGGACGAGCGGCACCGCGGCGAAGACACCCAGCTGCATCAGAGCCATGGCCAGGATGCTGGGCACCAGGTAAGTGACCGTCGAGATGTTGGTGGACGACAGCGTCATCTGACTGACCTTGAGGATCGCCGGCGTACCGCCCGAGGCCACGCCGAGACTGAAGCCGTCCGAGACCTGGCTGACGGCGCTCTGCACAACCTGTGCGGTCTGAGTCTGAGCCGGGTCCGTGTATAGCTGGATGGAGATCGACCGAGCACTGCCGGACTTGGTCGCGACGACCGCATCCTGCAGTCCCTCCGGTATCACGATCACGGCCGACACGTCGCCGTTCTGCATGGCCGCCTTTTCGTCTCCGAGCGTGCCGTCCTTCAGGACCAGGAACGGTACTCCCGCGAAGGCGGCGCGAACCTGAGCCGATGCGGCTGTCCCGTCCTGATCGACGACCCCAACCGTGACCTTGCTGTCGCCGCTCCCGGAGAACAGGACTCCGAACAGCAACACGAACATGATCGGGAAGAAGAATGTCCAGAAGAGAGCGGCCCGGTCGCGGGTTAGACCCTTGAGATTAGCGACCGTGAGGCCGAGAAGTGTCTTCATCGTTCGGCTCCTAGTCGCGCAGCGCTCGACCGGTCAGGTCGAGGAATACGTCTTCAAGAGTGGCCTGGCGGATGCCCAGGTTCTGCGGTTCGGCCTTCAATTCGTCGGCCATCGCCAGCAGTCCGCCGATCGTGTCCGGCACGTCCTTGGAATAGAGCACGGTCTGGCCGTCCTCCACAGCCGCGCGCGTGACGCCGCCGAGCTTGCCCAGCCGGTCGGCTGGCAACTTGGCCGACGTGTCGAAGTAGACCGCGCGCTCCTTGAAGCGCCGCCCGATCAGCTCCGGCACGCTGCCCATCTCCAGGATGTGGCCGTGGTCCATGATCGCAACGCGGTCGCAAAGTTCGGTGGCCTCTTCCATGTAATGCGTGGTCAGCATCACGGACTTGCCCTTGGCCTGCAGGCCCTTGACCAGGTCCCAGAGGGACCGGCGCGCCTGCGGGTCCAGGCCGGTGGTCGGCTCGTCGAGGAAGACGAGGTCCGGGTCGTTCACGAGCGCCAGGGCGATTGAAAGGCGCTGCTGCTGCCCGCCCGACAGGTTCATCGAGTAGGCCTTGGCCCGCTCACCGAGATCAACCGCCTCGATCAGCTCCTTGGTGGGCACGCGGTTCTTGAAGAAGCTGCCGAAGAGGTCCAGCAACTCCGTCACGGTGAGGCGCGGGTATAGGGAAACGCTCTGGAGCTGGACGCCTATGCGCTGCTTGATGGATTCCGGGTGCTTGCAGACGTCCAGGCCGAACACCTCGACGGTGCCCGAGTCGGGGCCGCGCAGGCCTTCCAGAACCTCGATCGTGGTTGTCTTGCCGGCCCCGTTTGGGCCCAGCATCCCGAAGACTTCGCCCCGCGCTACCTCGAAGCTGATCCCGTCGACGGCCTTGACATCGCCGTAGAACTTCCTCAGATCCGATACGCGGATGACGGGCTCGCCTCCTTGCGTCATCTCACTCCTTGTTTCTGCTCATACCTGTTTCTGCACATACCTGGTCCGGCCTAATTCGGCGACGTTGGCCGCAATTCTGCGTGCCGGGCCACAAAGCGGCGTCCACCTATCGGACGACCGCCGCTCACCCACACGAACGATTGACCGACGCCGAGCGCCAGAGGTTCGCTCTCGGCGAGTCGCTATGAGCGCTTCGGTTCCAGCAGCATGTCGGCCGAGCGCGGCCCCAGCATCCCAAAACCCAACCGGTCGTACAGGCGAATTGCCCGGGCATTGTCGGCGTAGACGCCGAGATATATGAGGTCCGTTCCCGCAGCAATCGAGTCACGGGCCAGGGCCAGAGTGATGTACCGCCCGAAACCACGGCCGCGCCACTCCGGCCGCGTCCCGATGGATGAGATGTAGCTGGCGCCGTCGAAGGTGTAACGCTCGCCCGTTGCGACCGGTTGCCCGTCCACTTTGATCAAATACGCGTGAAACCTGGGCTGCTCCAGGGTCAGGCTGATCTCTGCCGCCAGATTCGACCGGCGCGATTGCGGGATCTGAAATGCATCGCCTATCACGAGGGCCAGCGCCGTCGCCACGCCGGACCGATCCTCGTCGGACGGATTGCTCCAGCGCTCCAACACGGCTCCCGGAGGGAGCTGCGCGTCGCGAATAGCGGCGGGATCTCGCAGCAAGATCATGTCGTAGCCACCGCCCTGATCGACGAAGCCGTTGGCGACCAAACGCGCCACGAGATCAGTAGGCGTGCTGAGTCCGGGTGTGGCCCACAAAAAGGGCTTTCGATCCAACGCCGAGAACAACTCTAGGGCCTGGTTCAGCCTGGCATCGAAGGCGCGCGAGTCCTCCGGCCAACGGATAGCCGTCAGCCGATTGAAGAAGGGCTCCTTCTCGCTCGCCGAGAAGAGCATCGCGGAGTCGCCCATGTCGCGCCAGCCGCGGCCCGGGATCGCAACTGC
>DASVKT010000155.1:0-6733 GCA_036385235.1 Candidatus Limnocylindrales bacterium
GAAGCGCACGAAGCGGGAGAGCATCGAGCGCCGGCTGCCGCGGAGGCGGCCGGGTAGGAGAACCGTGGGCGAGAAGGTGGTCACCCTCAATTACGAGAGCGGGCTGCGCTTCGTCGCCCGAACCGGTTCGGGGCACGACGTAATAGTCGACAACGCCGCCGGGGACACAGGCCCGCGACCGACAGAGTTGCTTCTGGCCTCGATCGCGGGCTGCACCGCCATGGATGTCGTCGACATCCTGGCCAAGAAGCGCCAGGTGTTCGACAACTACTCCGTCCAGATCAGCGGCACTCAGCGCGAGAAAGTACCGAACGTCTTCCTTGAGATCACTGTGACGCACATCATCGAAGGCAGCACAGTGGAGACCGCCGCGGTCGTCCGCTCGATCGAGTTGTCGGCCGGCAAGTACTGCACGGTCAGCGCCCAGATCGCAGCCGGCCCGGCTCGGATAAGCCATCGCTACACGATCAAGCGACCCTCGGTCGACGGGGCGCCGGCCACCGAGGAGTCGGCCGAGGTAGTCGTCACCGGCCCGATGAAGGACGTCCTGGCGGAGTAACGGACGAAGCGACGGCGCCGCCGGAGCTTCTAGGAGGTTGGGGCGGCGTCAACTCGATCCAGCCACAATCCTCGCTGCGGATCGACGATGACCGGGACTATCAGAACGCGCTGCCCGTCCGTGGCCAGCAGTGTGGTGGGGCCCGCGTTTTCGAACGGGGCGTATGCGCCGCCGAGCCCGTCAGTTGAAGAAATATGGAGCACCCACTGCCCCGCCTTCAGCTGGTAGTGGCCGTACCGGAACGCGAGAAACGAGTCACCCAGGGCAGTTAGATCCGCATGTGTCTCCAGCGAGATCAGCGGGATGTAGGCCCGCGGCACGAACATCCGACACGATGTCTCGTCCACGACCGGGTAATTGGAGCCATTCAGTATGGTCGTGCCGCCTTTCGCTCCGGCCAGGATTGTGGTGATCGGAGCGATGACGGTCTCCAGAACCACTGCCGACTGCCGTGACCGCGTCAGCGATGGATCGACCGCGCCGTGAGGGACGTCGCCGGCCACAACGCTGATTACCAGAATGGCGGCCAAAAGGCCCGGCGCGAGCGACCACCAGCGTTCACGATCCGGACGACTGCCCGCCGCGTACTGAAGGAACAGCACGAGTGACAGAGCCAGGAGAATGCCGACCAGCGCGCCGTATCCGAAATGGGCGATAGACACAATGACCGCCGTGGCTGCGCCTACGCAGACACTCACAAGGGCCCACCCAAGGCTTCTGTTCCCCGGCATGCGTTTGGCCCACTCAACGCTCCACCGGATGACCGCCGCGGCCCCAATCGCCGCCGCCAGCAGTACCACGGCGTCGGCTTCCTCGTAGTAGCGCGTCGAAACGAAGATCGCCCGCCACGCCAATAGGATCAAGGCCACAAGCACCGCGCCCACGAACCAGGTGAGAACAAACGCCACCGCCCGTCGCCGCGACATCACCAGCCACACCACGCCGATCACGGCCAGCACCACCAATGCCGCCACCGGCCGATAATGGACGATCTCCGACTTGAGAAAGTCCAGAGGCGGAACCGAGCCCAGGTTCGGATCGGTGCTGGCCGTATACGAAGCCGGCACGCCGAGCCAGTAGAGAGGCTTGCCCGTGAGCAGCAAGTCGTGCAGGCAGGCCAGCGGCACCGCCAGGACACCGACCAGCAGCGGGGCGGCGATCCGGAGATCATTTCGGTGGCCGACTCTGAATGAACGCAGGAGCACCCATGAGGAGCAAGCAAGGGCGGCGCCAAGAAGGTAGATCGTCTCAGTACGCGTAAGGGCGGCCAGCAGCAGAGCGACGCCCGCCAGCCACGGCCGCGGCCGGTCCGCCGTGACCAGGACGGCGGCCAGCAGCCAGAGGGCCAGGCCCCAGACGAATGAATTGGCGTGAGCCACCTCAACCGCAAAGTCCGGCCAAGCCATGACCGCGATCGCGACGATCACCGCAGCCCCGACGCCACCGAGCCGGGCCGCCAGTCGCGCCGCCATTGCCACGGCCGCCGCACCGACGGCAACGGTGAGAATGGTCAGCGTCCGCCAATCACCGGTCAGGGTCCAGATCAGGCCGAATACCACCGTTAGCAGCGGCTTCGGCGTGGTGGGGAGAAGGGCTTCGAGCCGCTGACCGTGGATCAGCCGATTGAAGTACGTGACCGTCGTGGCTGCATCCGTATCGACGGTTGTGCCCGTAAGCGGCTGCACGATCAGCCACAGGACGGCGGCGGCCAGCAGGCCCACGAGCCCGGCCAGAGCCCACGGATTCCGGAGCCACTCAGCGGCGGGTCGGGCACGGCCGGCACGCAAAGGCGCGCGGGCTGGGTCTGCCAATGCCATGCCTGGTCCACTCCTCCGGGTCGATCGCTGCCCTGCAATCGTACCCGAGCCGGACCGGGAGCCTCCAACCCGGATACGACTCGGGCCAGTCGAAAGCGCGAGCCCTTGCCGGCCCTGGCATGATTTGGCCTGACCTGCGGCTGGCGCCCGGGCAGCAGCGGGAGACTTTGAACGTGACAGACACGAAAAGCATTGCAGATCGCCTGACCCGAACTTCCGCCATGGGCGGCAGCTCGGCAAGGATCTGGCGCGTGTGGGGCGTCGACTTCGATGCCCGGATCGCGCAACTGGCGGCGTTCGCCACGCTCCTCCTGATCTTCGCCTTCAACCTGCGCATCGGCGGCCTCGAGTACTTCCGCTTCTTCCTCGAGTTCCTGATTCCCGTTGTGATCATCGTTCTGGTCTGGCGCGAGAACCCTCAGCGCTACGGGCTGAGGCTCGGCGATTGGCGGCTCGCCCTGCCGATCGTCGCTGCCGGCATCGCCGTCATGGCCGTCGTCATCTGGTTCGCCGGCCAGCAACCCGACTTCCGGGCCTACTACACGGACACATTCGACGGCCGCCCGATGTGGCGGCTCATCATCGATACGGGCGTGGATCTCTTCGCCTGGGAGTTCTTCTTTCGCGACTGGCTGCTGTGGGGCTTCGGGCGCAAGTACGGCACGGACGCGATCTGGCTCCAGGTCATCCCTTTCGCCTTGATGCACATGTGGAAGCCCGAGGTCGAGCAGATCTCCACCGTCATCGGCGGCGCCTTCTTCGGCCTGCTCGCGTGGCGCACCAGATCCTTCCTCTGGGGCTGGCTGCTCCACTGGTTCATGATGGTCTCGATTTTGATGGTGGCGGCGAGGTACGTGTAACGCGTCCGGACTGGCGAAGACCTAGACGCATCCGGCGCGAGCGAGGAACAGGTCTGTGTCGCCCGAGCACCAGAGCAACCAGCCAGCGACGCCGCCGACCACCAGTCGCACGGGCCAGACGCCGACAGCCTGGCACAAATCCTCGGCGACTCTCTCGCTCATGCCAGTGCCTCCTGCGTGGCTGTTGTTCCGAGCACTCTCCCCGAGCCACGCCGGGCGTCAAGAACCCTCCTTCGCCTACCTCTCGACTGGAATCCACAGGAGAACGACCGCCCTCGCTCCGTCGGATCCATCAACATGCGTCACGTCTTGCTGCCGCGCCCGGGCGGCCCGCCCGGGGCATCTAGTCAAACTCCCCTGTCACGGAAGTTAGGCCAGATGAGGCCTGTACAGGCCGCGCCGTTGGCATGGCGCTGAGCGTGAGAAATGCGAAATGCCCTGCTTCAGCCGCCCGAATTCCGCCAAATAGCCCCGACTTCCGGCCCAACTTCCATTCCAGGGAAGTTGGGCCAGTTAGCAGCGCGGAAGCCGCTTGTGACCAGGCGCCGACGGCGGCGGCGTGATGAACGAGCGATTCGACAGAGCGCGGCCTGGCTCGGCCAACGGGATCCATGGGCCACCTCCCTGTCGATGCGGAGCGAGTCCGCCCAGGGCCCAGGGTTGCATACCTATGCATAGGCCCGTATACTCCGCAACATGACCGCAACCCGATCCACCCCCAACGATGTCTCCGCAACGGCCTCCGGTGAGGGGTCCGATACGGCTTCGGCCGGTAGCGCGCCTGCGAGCGCGGGCGAGGCTTCCACGACTGGATCGGAGCGCGGTTTGGGACCCAAGGCGTATCGCGCGGCGGGCGGCAAGGGCATGATCAGCGTCGGCATCATCGGGGCCACCGGTTATGCAGGCGGCGAACTGATCCGGCTGCTGCTGAACCACCCCAGGGTGAAGATCGCCGGGCTGCACGGCCGCAACCGCGACAATCAGCCCATCGCCGTATCTCACCCACAGCTGAGCGCCACCGGCCTGGTCATCGATCAAGCCATCCCGAAGGCCGACGCCGTCTTCACCGCTCTTCCCCACGGCGTAGCCGCGGAGATGACCGCCGAGATCGTCGCAAACGGATCCGCGCTGCTGGACATTGGCCCGGACTTCCGCCTTCACAACTCTGCGGATTACCCGGCCTGGTACAAGTTCGACCACCCGGCCAAAGACCTCCTGGCACAAGCCGTGTACGGTTTGCCGGAGCTCCATCGCGCCGAAATGGCGGCCGCAGCGGACAAAGAGGCCACGATCATCGGCCTGGCAGGCTGCTACCCCACGGCCACAATCCTGACCCTGGCGCCGCTGGCCCGCGCCGGCCTCATCGCGGATCTGGCGGTCGACGCCAAGAGCGGTGTCTCCGGCGCCGGCCGCGAGCCAAAGGCGGACCTGCTCTTCTCCGAAGTCAACGAGAGCGTCAAGGCCTACGGCCTCTTCAACCACCGCCACACCGCCGAGATGGAGCAAGAGCTCCAGCAGCAGGGCGAGCGCGGCGCGTTCAAGAGCAAGGACGCCAATCCCGGCGTCGCCACGGTGGACTTCCTGCCGCACCTCATCCCCATGACCCGCGGCATCCTGACCAGCTGCCACGTCCGGCCGACCCGCCCGGTCACCCAGGCCGAGTTGGATGCGCTCTACGCCGAGGCCTACCAGGGCGAGCCTTTCGTCCAGGTCGTGGCCGATCCGCCCTCCACCAAGCACGTCTTCGGCAGCAATATCTGCCGCATCTGCGTCAAAGTTGACCCGCGCACCGGCCGCATCCTCGCCATCGGCGTGATCGACAACCTGGTCAAGGGAGCTGCCGGCCAGGCTGTTCAATCACTAAACGTTTTGTTCGGTCTGCCGGAGACGACCGGCCTGCAGCAGTACCCGCTCGCGCCCTAAGCCGGCGCCGCCCAGACCGCCCAACCAACAACGCACCATTCCGGAGGGACTCCAAGCCGATGCAATCAGGGCCCGATCGATCCTCGACGGCCGGCGGGAGACGCGCCTCCGATCTGCCGCTCCTCCCCAACGATCTGCCTGCGGTCGAGCAACGAGCCGTCATGCCGAAGGGTTTCCGCGCGGGCGGCCTGGCGGCCGGCATCAAGCCCTCCGGACGGCCGGACCTCGGCATCATTGCGACCACTTGCGACTCCGCTGCGGTAGCCGCGACCTTCACGCGGAACCAGGTCGTTGCCGCGCCGATCAAGCTGTCGCGCGCCCATCTCAACGCCACCGAGGCAGCCGGTGAAGGCAAGTTCGGCTGGACGGATGCGATCGTCACGACCTCCGGCTCCGCCAACGCGGCAACCGGCGTCGAAGGCGACTCGGACCAGGGCGAGCTGGGCGAGTTCGTCGCCGCGCTCCTCGACACCAAGCCCGAACGGACGCTGGCACTCTCGACCGGCGTCATCGGCGTGCGACTTCCGATGAGCAAGATCAAGGACGGCCTGACGCGTCTGGTGCCGCAACTCGCCGAGACGGACGCCGCCCTCGAGGCGGTCGCCGGCGCGCTCATGACCACAGACACCAAGATCAAACTCGCCACCACAACGCTTGAGCTGCCCGGTCCCGACGGCGACCCGGTCACGATCACAGTGAGCGGCATCGCAAAGGGCGTCGGGATGATCCACCCGCGCATGGCCACGATGCTCAGCGTCATCCTGACGGACGCCGGCGTCGCTCCCGCCACTCTGAATGGCCTCCTCTCCCCCATCGTCCAGCGGACCTGGAACCAGCTCAGCGTGGACGGCGACACGAGCACCAACGACACGGTCTTCCTTCTGGCGTCCGGTCAGGCCGGAGCTTCCGTTGCCGTTGGCAGTCGCGAGGCTGAGATGCTCGGCAAGGCTATCGAGGCAATCGCCCGGTCACTTGCACGCCAGCAGGCCGCGGACGGCGAAGGCGCCAGCACCCTCCTGACCTGCCAGGTGAGCGGCGCCGCGGACGAATACGACGCCCGAGCCATCGCCCGCAGCGTCATCAGCAGCAGCCTCCTCAAGGCCGCGGTCCACGGCCGCGACCCCAACTGGGGCCGCGTCGCCAGTGCCGCCGGCAACGCCCATCTCCCGGATCAGGAATTGCTCGAAGCGGCCGGCCTGCATCCCACAGAGGCGGCGCCCAGAGCCGGCCGTCAGCCGGAACTGGACCTGGACAAACTCCAGATCGCCATCGCCGGCACGCTCGTCTTCAAGGGCGGGCCGCTGCCCTTCGACCGAGACGCGGTGCGCAAGGCCATGGACGTTCCCGAAGTCATCATCCGCCTCCACCTTGGACTCGGCGACGGCGTGGGTGAGGCTTTCGGCTGCGATCTCACCGAGCAATACGTCATCGAAAACGCGGAGTACACGACGTGAGCGAGGTGCTCGTCCTCAAGCTCGGCGGGACAACGCTCGCCGATCAGTCGCACGTTCTGGACGAAGTGGCGGCAGTAGCACGCAAACGCCCGGTCGTGCTCGTCCACGGCGGCGGCAAGC
>DASVKT010000156.1:0-4799 GCA_036385235.1 Candidatus Limnocylindrales bacterium
TACAAGGAGCGGCTGGCCCGCATCCGCGAGGCGGTTCCGGGCATCTCGATCTCCACGGACATCATCGTGGGCTTCTGCGGCGAGACCGAGGCCCAGTTCCAGGCCACGCTGGCTTCCATGGAAGAAATACGTTTCGACACGGTCTTTGCCGCCTCATATTCACCCCGGCCGGGCACGCCGGCGCTTCGCATGGCCGACGACGTGCCACCGGACGTGAAGAGGCGCCGTCTCAACGAACTTCTGGCCGCGCAGGAGAAGATCGGCCTGGAGCTCAATGTCGCGTGGCGCGGCCGTGAGGCGGAGGTACTCGTGGAGCGAGTCATGCCCAAGCGGCGAGGGGCCGGTGCGGCCGACGGCGTGCCCGACCCGGCCGGCGACGGCGCCGCCGAGCCCGAAGACGCCGGCATCCCGAACCTCGCCGGAACGGCGGGGGAGGGGAGCGTTGCCCTGGCCGGTCGCAGCCGCGAGAACAAGCTCGTTCACCTGGCCGGCGATCCATCGCTGGTGGGCAGCACGGTCAGAGTCCACATCGACTATGCAGGGCCGTTCGCGCTGCGCGGCAAAGTCGTCGCCGCCGGTGCCGTCGTCGCCCCGAAACCCGGCACGGCCACCGCCGCCCCGGCCACCGCCAGCACGGCCACCGCCAGCACGGCCGCGCGATGACCGACGCCCTCCCGCCACTCATCGTCCTGGCCGGCGCCACCGCTACCGGGAAGACGGCCCTGTCCGTGGCGCTGGGGGAAGCCCTGGCCGCCGCCGGCACCCCCGCCGAGATCATCTCCGCCGACTCACGCCAGGTCTACCGCGGCATGGACATCGCCACGGCCAAGGCCACGCCGGAGGAACGCGTCCGGGTTCCCCACCACGGCCTGGACCTGGTGAACCCGGACGAAGCCTTCAGCGTCTCTGACTTCGTGGGCCACGCGGCCGCAGTTCTACCCGCCATCGCGGAGCGCGGCGCAGTGGCGATCCTCGCCGGCGGGACCGGCTTCTACTTGCGGGCCGTGGCCCGCGGCCTGGACGTGGAGGCCCTGCCCTGGGACGCGGAAGTGCGCGCGGCCGTGGAAGCGGCCCTGCTCACCGATGGCCTCGCCGCGCTGGCTGCAGAGCTACGGACTCTGGCGCCCACCCGCGCCGCCGAAGTGGATTTGCGCAATCCGCGGCGCGTGGTCAGGGCACTGGAGATCGCGCGCTTGCAGGGGGATGTGCCCCTGCCGAAGCCACGCGGATACGGCCGCGACACGCTCTGGATCGGCTTGTCCGTGGAGGGACCTGTGCTCCGCGCCCGCCTGAACGCTCGATCCCGGGCCCAGTTCGAGGCCGGCCTTGTCGAGGAGACTCGGCGGCTCACCGCCACATACGATGCCGCCCTCCCCAGCTTTTCGGGCATAGGCTATGCGGAGGGCTTGGCAGTCATCCAGGGTCGCATGACGCCGGAAGATGCCATCTCCGAAAACGCCCGCAGAAGCATCCTCTTTGCCCGCCGCCAGGCAACGTGGTTCCGGCGCGAGCCCGACGTCCAGTGGCTGGACGCGACAAGCGGCATTCCGCTGGAGCAGGCACTCGAGTTGGCGCTCGGCTACCTCGAATCCGCGACCTAGCTGCCCGACGGCAAGGCCGACCGCGCGACCGACGGAGCCGCCGATGGTGAGCCGATCGAGCCTCGGCCTCCTCAGCATGCCCTTTCGCTGGCGCCGATTTTGCAGCCCGGCGCGCCTCCTTCGGCGCCTCCTTCGGTGTCTGTCGGCCGTTCGGCTATCCTGAACTCGATGACAAAGGACATGATCGATCTTTCGGCGCCCAAAGAGCGCGCCTTCCTCGTTGCAGTGGACACCGGGGACGACCCCGGCTGGACCGCCGAGGAGTCCATCTCCGAGCTTGCTAACCTCGCCGATACCGCCGGTGCCGAGGTCGTGGGCGCGGAGTGGCAGAATCGCCGCCACGTTGACCCCAACTTCTACGTGGGCAAGGGCAAGGTGGAAGAGCTGGTCGCCGCCAGGTCCGAGACCGGCTACACCATTCTCATCACAGACGACGAGCTGTCGCCGGCGCAGCAACGGGCCCTGGAAGAGGCCGTCAAGACCAAGGTCATCGACCGATCGCGCCTTATCCTGGACATCTTCGCCCAGCATGCCCAGACGCACGAAGGCCGGCTCCAGGTAGAACTGGCCCAACTGGAATACCAGCTCCCGCGCCTGACCAAGATGTGGACACATCTCTCGCGAACCGGCGGCGGCATCGGCACACGCGGTCCGGGTGAGTCGCAGCTGGAAACCGACAAGCGGCTCATCCGCGACCGAATCAAGAAGTTCAAGGAACGCGTTGACCAGGTAGCCGAGCAGCGCCGCACGGCCACCAGGGCCCGCGATCGGCGGCTCATCCCAACCGTCGCAATCGTCGGCTACACGAACGCCGGCAAGTCGACGCTGCTGAACGCGCTCGTCGGTTCCGTGGTCGTCAAGGCGGAGGACCGGCTCTTCGCCACCGTGGACCCAACCTCTCGCCAGGTGAAGCTCGGCGAGGGCCAGACTGCCATCGTCACGGACACGGTCGGTTTCATTCACAAACTGCCCCACCAGTTGGTCGACGCGTTCCGCGCCACGCTGGAGGAAGTCACACGCGCCGATGTCCTCCTGGAGATCGTCGACGCTTCGGACCGGCATTTTGCGGAACATCGCGCCACCGTCCAGACTGTTCTCGAGGAACTGGGCGCCGGCGACAAGCCGCGACTGATCTGCTTCAACAAGGCGGATCTCATCGAGAAGGCCGCACGCGACGGCGACACGCCCGCCCCCGCCATCGCCGGCCAGGTGCTCATCTCCGCCGTGACCGGCTACGGCTTGGAGACGCTGAAGGCGGAGCTGTCCGCGCTACTGGCGTCCCTTTGGGTAGACGTCGACGTCTCCGTGCCGTACATGGCAGGCGAGCTGCTTGCCCGTGTCCGCGAGCGCGGCACGGTGGAGTTGGACTACCGCCCCACGGACGTTCGCGTCTGGGGCCGCGTCAGCCCGCCGCTCGCCGGCGAACTGGAAGCCGCTGCCGCGCGATGGCACGACTCGCTGCGCGACGGCGCCACGGACTAGCCGTCTAGAACGTCTGTTCGCCTACAACAGCAGGAGGCGAGGTTGGTCCACCACCCGTGTTGATAGTGAGTGGACAAGTCACAGAATCGCCGTCGCAGCGCCCCAAACTGGTGGATAAGCCACTATCCCGCCGACGCCGCCGGGCATACATTCTCTCTTGCCCGGAGGGGCCAGCGAGATCGACACCAGGCCTTCTGTTCAAGCGGAAACGGTGCCAACGATCTGCACGAAAACTCACGGACCCGCAACGGCGAGTGAGTCGGACGCAGAACGTACACCGCGGAAACTGGAACCTACGGGGCCCGGTGGCAGGTTCGGCAGTGGCCGGAGCGCGGTCCGCCGCTAAGCGAGAAGTTCTCGGACTCCTTGCTCGCGGTGGTCGAAGCGGACGGTACGCGAGAACCCGCAGTCCGATTGACGGTTCCTCTGGGCACTTTTGTGTGTCCGGATTCCCGGGGTGGACGGGGCGCGAGGCCGGGCCGGGTGGGCCGACAAGCGGGGTAGGGGAGAGAGGCGGTATCCTCGGCCTAACCCCCTCTGCAGAACAGGATGTCGATGCCCTCCGCGAGTCCCCAAATTTGGATCATCGTCCCGACATACAACGAGCGCGAGAACGTCGGCCCAATCGCGGAAGCAATCCTCGGATCCGTCCCGGATGCTCACGTGCTGATCGTCGATGACGGATCCCCGGACGGAACCGGCGAGCTTGCCGATGAGATGGCAGCCAAGAACCCGGCCATCGCCGTGCTGCATCGCACCCAGAAGCAGGGCCTGGGCAAGGCCTATGTCGCGGCCTTCAAGTACCTGCTGACTCAAGACGCGGACGTGATCGTCCAGATGGACGCGGACTTCAGCCATCCAGTTCGCTTTCTGCCTGCGCTCCTGGAGCCACTGACCTCCGGCCGGGCCGACCTCGTTCTGGGCTCACGCTACGTGAAGGGTGGCCATATCCCGCGCTGGAACATCATCCGGCGGTTCGTGAGCCGTGGCGGTAGTCTCTTCGCCGGCATCGTGCTGCTCATGCCCTACCGCGACCTAACCGGCGGCTTCAAGGCCTGGCGCTGCACCGCCCTGCAGCAGATGGACCTCGACAAGCTCCACGCCGGCGGCTATGCCTTCCAGATCGAGACGACCTTCCGGGGCCGCCTTGCCGGCGCCCGCGTCATCGAGGTGCCGATCACGTTCGAAGAGCGCCGACTGGGCACATCCAAGATGAGCATGAACATCTTCCTGGAGGCGTTCCTGCTCGTGCTGGCCCTGCGGTTTGCCACTCTCTTCCGCCGAAAGCGCCGAGCACTTGCCGACTAGGCCGGTCAGCGCGACGCCGACAATAGCGCCCGAACCCACAAGCCCGACTGTACGCCTGTTCTACGTCGAATAGCGAACGCGCCTCTCGACCGGCCCGGCATGTGCAGAACCCCTATGCAGCCGCCTCGCGGGCTGTGGCGACTTTCCAAAGTCGTGGACAACGCCGTAGTCACCGGGGAGCGATCGGCCTAGATTGAGCCTTGCCCGGAGGGGCCACGAAAACCGAACGACTCGGCCGATCCGAGGATCGGACGAATGATGTGGAGTCGCGGTTCCTCTGGGCATTTCTGTTGACGTACACACCGTCACGAACGGCCCGCCGAGCTTCGAAGCGCCGGCGGGTCGTTTCTATTCGCCCGGGCTTACTGTCCAGCTCATCGTTGGCGGGCGGGTTGCCTATTGCCATAG
>DASVKT010000157.1:0-13836 GCA_036385235.1 Candidatus Limnocylindrales bacterium
GTGGTGGTTGCGGCCAGCGCGAGTGCTGCACAGGCCAGCGCGAGTGCAGCGGCAGCGCCAACGGGTACTCCGATGACACCCCAGGCCAGTGCGGCCGCTGCAAGTGCGAGCGCCGCCAACGCGGTTGCCAGCGCCAGTGCCTCAGCTGCCACCGCGAGCCAGTCTGCTGCTGTGGCCAGCGCCAGCGCCGCGGCCGCTCAGGCGAGCCCAACTCCTATTCTCACGCCGACGCCGAACAGCGTCGACCAGAACGGCAAGTCATGCACCAAGCATCTGCCGCAGAGCGGAAAGTTGGCCGCTGTGGCCGTGGCGTTTGAAGCCAACCCGAATATCGGGCCCGTCTCCTGCACCCTTCTTACGAACACAGTCGGACCGATCATCAGTTCGGAGCTGATCCAGCAGACGATCCTGCTGATCCTCCTCGGCTCGATCGGCATCCTGATCTGGGTCGGTGTCCGGTTCGGTAGCGTCAAGTTTGGTGCTACGGCGCTGGTGGCCCTGGTCCACGACGTAGTCGTGGTGGTCGGCATCTTCGCCATCCTGGGCACGGTGTTCGGGGTGCAAATTGATGCGCTCTTTGTCACGGCCATGCTGACGGTCATCGGCTTCAGCGTTCACGACACGATCGTTGTGTACGACCGAATCCGTGAGAACAGGGCCCGCCATGCGGGTGAGCCGTTCGACGCGATCGTCAACCACTCCATCCTGCAGACCTTCGGCCGGTCGATCAACACCAGCCTCACCGTTGTGGTGACGTTGACCGCACTGCTTCTCTTCGCAGGCGCGTCGATCCACTACTTCGTGCTGGCCCTGCTGATCGGCATCATCTCCGGTACCTACTCGTCGATCTTCAACGCCAGCCCGCTCCTCGTGGTGTGGCAGCTGTGGGATGACCGACGACGCGCCGATCGGCTGGCTGCGATGCGAGGCGGCAAGCGCGCCTGACGGGTTCCGCCCGTCTCCGGTAAGTGGCAGATACGTCGCGTATAAGCGCGTCGTGTCATCCTGACGGCATGATCGTCTCGACTCACCGGTGGCGTCTTGCGGAATCTGTCCCTGTTGACTCGGCGTGCCGGTTGCTGGCTGCCGAGCGTGGCATCTCGCGGCGGTTGCTGGCACTGCTCGCAATTCGTGGCGTGGCCACTGCGGACGATCTGACCCGGTTCCTGGCTCCGGCCGAGGACGGTCTGCACGACCCGTGGCTGCTCCCCGACGCCGGGGCTGCTCTCTTGCGGGTGGCGCAGGCGCGGGAACGCGGCGAGAAGATTCTGGTCTACGGCGATTTCGATGCCGATGGGCTCACCGGGCTCTCGATCCTCGTGCTGGCATTCCGCCACCTGGGGCTTGACGCGGAGCCCTATGTGCCGGAGCGGCTCGGGGACGGGCACGGCCTATCGCTGCGGGCAATTGACCGGGCCGTAGCTGAGAGCAGGACTCTTATCGTTACCGCGGACTGCGGAACGAGCAGCGGAGCGGAGATAGATCTGGCGAAGGCACGCGGCATAGATGTGCTGGTCACGGATCACCACCATGCCCCGTCGCTGCCGGCGGGCGCCGTGGCCGTCGTCAATCCCGCACGCGAGGACAGTCAGTATCCGGAGCGGAGGCTGACGGGCGCGGGCGTGGCCTGGAAGTTCGCGCACTTACTGGTCGCGGAGTCGGATGGCACAGGCAAGGGCGGCCCGCTGCCCCAGGCGGTTAAAGAACTCGCGGATCTTGCGCTCATCGGGACGGTGGCGGATGTCGCGCCGATCCTCGGCGAGAACCGGTGCATCGCTCAGTTGGGTCTGGAGCAGTTGCGAGTCGGGGGGCGTGTCGGGCTGGCCGCGCTGATGGATCGGGCGGGGGTCGCGCGCGATCGCCTGGACCTGGACGACATCGGGTTTGCGATCGCGCCACGGCTGAATGCTGCCGGCAGGATGGGCGAGGCCGGGCGCGCGGCGAAGCTCCTCCTCGCCCGTGATCCCGCGGTGGCAGCGGAATTGGCCGTGGAAATCGAGACCGCCAATCTGAGTCGGCGAGAACTTACGAAGTCGTCGATCCTGGAGGCAAAGACGGCACTTGGGTTGGAGGCAGACGACACGAAGCCGCCGGAAGCACGCGGCGAGACGGGCAGGTCCGACTTGCCGGCGGCCTTTCTGGTTCGGGGCACCTGGCCGGTCGGGATCATCGGGTTGATCGCTGGTCGATTGGCGGAGGATTACGCCCGGCCGGTTGTCGTCGCCACGACTCTGGTCGAAGCCGACGGAACTCTGCGGGCGTCATGCCGGAGCGGTGGAGGCATAGGCCTGGCGGAGGCTCTTGTGAAGTGCTCCGACTTGCTTATCCGCCACGGCGGCCACGAGGCAGCGGCCGGGTTCGATATCGAGGCCGCCCGTTGGCCCGAGTTCGTGCAGCGCTTCGAGGCTCTTGCCGCTGCCGAAACGAGACCGACGGGCGCCGCGGAATTGACCGTTGATCTGGTTCTCGCCGCGGACTCGGTCGACTACACGCTCGTGCAGGAGATAGCCAGGCTTGCCCCCACCGGGCCCGGCAATCCCGCCCCCGCGTTCGCCTTCCGCGGGCTCACCGTCTCCAGGGTTCGGGCTGCGAACGGCGGCCACACTCAGCTAGTTCTTCGACGTAGCCGTGATGTCATCGATGGGATTGCGTTTCGCCGGGCGGACCTGGCGACGATGCTGCACGAGGGCGATCGAATCGACGTGGTCGCCAGGCCGTCCAGTCGGCGGTTCGGTGGCTTCGAGTCGATCCAGCTCGAGATAATGGATGTTTCCGCCGAGGGCGGGCAACCGGGTCTTCGGCGCCCTCCAGAGGCCACCGACAGACCGATGGCGGTCGCGGCTGAGGAGAGTCGGTGAGGGTGGCAGGCCCGCTCCTGAGTTCGGTGGCGGCCGCTCCAGCCCCACCGGCAAGTCGAGGGCATCGGATCCGGCCTGGTCGCCGGACGGCAAATGGGTCTATTGCATAGACACCCGGCGGACTAACGGCTTGTCGTAGAACCCCTCCAGCGCGAGCATCCGTGCGTTGGAGGGCACCGCTTAGGCCGAGACTTGGACGACTCCGGCCGTTGCGACCACAGTCGCAGCACCGACAGCGCAATTAGGGTATTGCACCATACGCGATGGTGGAATACCGTTCCCGATGGTTGATTACCCTAGTGAGGCGCTAGCCGTGAACCTGAGTTCCAAGACGCTGCGCGGCATCATTCCGCTTCTGGCTCTGCGCCCTGGCGAAGGCCACACCCTCACTGAGCTGGCCCGGTTTGCGGGGGTCGATACCAAGAGCGTGTGGCAAACCCTGCACCAGCTGCAGGCCGACGGCGCGCTCCTCACGAGCGAGTACGGGCGCAAGACTTACTCGATCAATCCGCGCTACGAGTTCTACGCGGAGATTCGCACGATCGCCTTCCGCCTGCTCGGTGTGCCCGGGGCCCTCGAGGAGGCAGACGCCGGCGTCGCGCTCGTCGTCCTCTTCGGGTCGGTCCTCCGGGACGTCTATCGCCGCGAGAGCGACATCGATCTACTCGTCGTTGCCCGCGACGAGCCAGCCGTCCAGATGACTCTCGCGGGCGTGAGCGAGCGGCTCGGCAAGCGCGTCGCCGCTGTGGTCTACACGCCTGGCCAGTTCGTCGAGCGTTGGAACAGCGACGATTCCTTCATCGCCGACGTTTTCGCTGGATCCCACGCGGTCATTGGCGGCTCGCTCGAGCGGCTCGGGCTTGGTGCCGTGGCATGACCGGCAACATTCCGACCAACGTCGCGCGGCACATCCGCAGCGGCCTGGTCGTGTCGGACGTCGGCGCCTCGCGGACATCGGCCGAGACTCGGATGCGCTACGCGTAGGACCGACTCACCAAAGCCCGAGAGGCGCTTTCCACTGGCGATCATGAAGCCGCGGCGATGTGGGCGGAGTCGGCCGTCATGATCGCGTTCGAGGCGTGGTTGATGCGCTATCGCCTCAAACTCTCCACCAGCGAACGGAGCCATGCAGCCATGGCCGACTTTGTGGGCTGGCTTGCCCAGCGCGACGGCCGCCAGGTCGGCATTTGGGAGCTCCACGACCTGGTCGAGTCACGCAGCCGGATCATGTACCAGCCGTGGGACTCGGCCATGACAGGGGAGCGGGCTGAGCGGTCGGTATCACTCGCCGACATGGCTGTGGCCGTTCTAGCCGCGTTCCCGCCGTTGCAGCCTTGACCGCGTATTCCGCGCGGAAGGATTAGCGAAGGCGGCCTACGGCGCGTCGCCAACGCGGTCGGCACAACGATTGCTCGAGCTGGACCGGGAGCGCCCGAGTCGGGTGCGGCCCGGCCGGACATCGCCGTGATCGATGCGTCGACAGGGGCACTGATCGGACAGATCACCGGCGACGGTAGGTCGTGGGGGCCGGTTTGGTCGCCCGAAGGGGGCGCGCTCATATAGCGGACTACGGCGACCTGGACGCCGGCTCGGCGGTTGCCTGGTACATTCCGGATCTACCGAGTGCGTCGCCATCACCAACAGAGGTCAAACAGTGAACTCATACCTCGAGCGCTTGTCTGCCCGTACCGGCGCAGTCGGCTCCGTTCTGTGCGTCGGCATGGATCCGCAGGTGGAGTCGCTCCCGGACGGGTTCACGCCGAATCTTAAGGGGCTGGAGCGTTTCTGCGAGGTATTGCTCGACGCCACGATGCCGTATGCGGCCGCGGTCAAGCCCAATATCGCCTTCTTCGAGGCGTTTGGGTCTGCGGGGATCGCGGCGCTGGAGCGGTTGCGTGGGCGCGTGCCGGTGGACGTGCCGTTCATCGCGGACGTCAAGCGCGGCGACATTGGCACCACGGCCGCCCGCCAGGCAGTGGCTTTGTACGACATCCTGGGCGTGGATGCGGTCACGGCGAATCCGTATCTGGGTTCGGAGGCGATCGAGCCGCTGCTGGCGCGCGGGGATCGCTTCGCCTACTTGCTGTGCCGAACCTCCAACCCGGGCGCGGGTGAGTTGCAGGCGCTGGAAGTAGCTGCGGACCCGTCGATCGGGGCGCCGGCAGAGCCGCTCTATGCGCGGGTCGCGCGCCGTGCGCAGACCTGGGGACCGGGCGGAACCGTCGGCCTCGTCGTCGGCGCAACGGCGCCGGTGGAGCTCGAGCGGATCAGAAGCATCGCTCCGGGGCTGGCGCTTCTGGTTCCGGGCGTCGGGGCCCAAGGAGGGGAAGTGGAGCCGGTGATGGGCTTCGGGCCGGCAACCGCGGCTCCGGCCGGTGGGCGCGCCGGCGGTGGCTTGCTGGTAAACGTCTCGCGTGGGATTTCGGCGGCTGCCGGCAAGTCGGGGAGTGGCGCGGATGTCGCCGCTCTCCTGGAAGCGGCCGCCCGCGAGTGGTGGGTTCGACTGCGAGTGTGATCGGTGGCGTGGCTCGGCGGTTTGGGCTCGGCGCCCGGTGCCCAGTCGACCCAGTCGGTCGGTCTGGTCCGGCCCGTCCCGCGTAGGCTCAGTCGGCCAGTCGGCCAGTCGGCCCAGTCGGTCCAGTCGGTCCAGTCGGCCCTCGGTGCCCCGGCGCTCGGTCCGGTCCGGCCCGGCCCGCGTAGGCCACTAACTGGGACTTGCTCAACGGCCCCAATTGCTACAGCATTTGCCGGTCGATCCACTCTGATGGAGCCACTGGATGCCGAGCGATTCGGACTTGGACAAGACGCGCCGGTTTGCCGCGGGTGAAGTCAAGCGCCTGCTCGCGATTGCGGACCCCACGGTGGATCGCCTGTTTGCCAAGGCGCGTACGGTGCTCGGGCAGGATCGAACCAACCGCTGCCTTGATCTGGCCAGGATGGCGCCGCTCAGCCGGCGTTACGTGCCTGTTTCCGCCATCGCCGCTCTCGTGGTGGGGACCGGAGAGCTGGGGCTCGAATGGTGGGCCCGCCCGCATGAGGAGCTGACCGAGCCTCAGGTGTGGTCATCTAAGGGTTCGCCTGATTCGCTGCTGGCCCGCGGCCACGGCGACCCCGAAGTCGAGGATGGTGGGTCTTGCCTGGCAGAGCTCGCCGGTTGGATCGCCGACGACGCCGCAAACAAGAAGTGGGGCCGCCCGATCGACTACGTGGACACGACGGATCCCCGAGTGGACGGTCGCGTCCTTCTCCCAGACGACGCAGTGGCCGGCGACAGGCTCATCGCAAATGCCGGGGCCGGTGTCCGGGTGTGGGCGGATGTCGTGGAGCACGAGGGAGTGACCGTGAGCGGGCGGACACTGCTCGGCACGCGTCTGGCCGAGAAGCAGTATCACGACGTGGCCAAAGTCCGGTCGGCCTGGGCGATTGCCTTTGGGTCAGGGCCGATACGGCTCCCCGGAGAGACGGCCGGCCGCCCAAGCGATCCCTTCGCCGACAACCTGGATCACGACTCTTCTCGCCGCCTATACGTGTGGGCTGTGGCCAATGGGGCCAGTAAGGCAGACCTGGCCGGGCCCTGGCGGACCAAGGACGCGCTGTGGACGGCACGCTTCCGAGTCGGCCTGCCGTACAGTCGGCCGGGAGCCTGGATGATCTTCGACGATGCAGTCACCGCGGCGATAGACGGCGACCGGGAAGTCCTCGCCGACGCCCTCGCGGCGCTAGAACTGTAGATCCGTTGAACCGGCGCGATACACTGGCGCCATGAGTAGCAGATCGGGGCAAACCGGAGCGCGACGCGGTCGGACCACCGAGGGACTCGGGGCCGGGCCGGACACGGCGTCGGACGCTGCGCTCGGCGGCGCCCGCGGTCCCGATGCGGCGGCCAGGCGAACGAGCGGCAACCCCGCCGCCGATGCCACCAGCGCAGCCGCGGCCCGGCACGCGGCCTTCACTCACGGCGAGCCGCCCGTCTCGGACGGGAAGCAGCGCGTGGTGATCCTGAGCGGCCTCTCCGGAGCCGGCAAAACCGCAGCCACCAAGTTGTTTGAAGACCTCGGCTACACGTGTATGGATAACCTGCCCGGCGAGCTGCTCCCGGATCTGGCCGAGTTGATGTCGAGCGACAGGCACAGGTTCGAGAAGGTGGCCGTTGTGCTGGACGTTCGGGCCGGCAATGCGCCGCTGGCACTCGCCGCCATGCGAGGGGCGCTGGAGGGCCGCGACATCAAGCCCCGGGTCTTCTTCCTGGAGGCTCGCGACGACGTCCTGATCCGCCGCTTCTCCGAGACGCGCCATCGTCACCCGCTGGCGGGCCGCCGTGGCATCGCCGGGTCCATCGCGGAGGAGCGCCGTCAGCTGGAGCCCGTGCGGGCGGATTCGGACGTGGTTATCGACACTTCGGATCTATCTCTGCGCCAACTCAAGGAGCGGATCTTCGGCCACCTGGAGGACACGCCGGTCGGTCAGGACCTCGTGTTCCAGCTGATCAGTTTCGGCTTCAAGCACGGCGTGCCGCTGGAGGCCGATCTGGTCTTCGACGTCAGATTCATGGAGAACCCGTATTACGTAGACTCGCTCCGGCACCTCTCCGGCCTCACTCCGGCCGTGCGCGAGTACGTTCTGGCCCAGCCTATCGCGTCGCAGTTCTTCGAGTTCCTCACTAAGTTCCTGGAGCTGACCGTGCCCGGCTTCCAAAGTGAGGGCAAGACGCGACTCACCATCGCCATCGGCTGCACCGGTGGCTATCACCGCTCCATCGTGATTACCGAAGAGTTGCGCAAGTGGCTTGAAACGCGCGGCTTCGGCCCCGTTGCGGTATTCCACCGCGAGCTGGAGCGCGAATGAAGTTGCCGCGACCTCGTGTCAGCGGCTCGGTCCTGCGGCGCTGGCTCGTTCCCGGTATCGGGCTGAAGCGCTGGCTCATGGTCGTCTTCGCGGGCGAGCTGCTGCTTGCAATCGCCGGTGCGCTGCTGCTGCGCCAGTTCTATCGCGACTACGACTTCTCCGGCCCCGGGCAGAGCATCCTGTACATCCTGACTCTGCAGTTTCTCAACTACTGGGCGCGCGGGACCGTGGTTGCCGTGACCGGCACGGGCCTGTTTGTCTACGGGTCGTGGCAGGCCGTGCGTGTGCTGATGGGCCCGTTTCTGGCGGGCGAGAGTAATCAGCCGCTTGTGGAGGCTATCTACCAGAAGCGGTTCCTTTCCCGCGGGCCAAGGATCGTGGTCATCGGCGGCGGAACCGGTCTCTCGACTTTGCTGCGCGGCATCAAGGAGCACACGAGCAACATCACTGCCGTAGTCACGGTCGCCGACGACGGCGGCTCGTCCGGCCGGCTGCGTGAGGAGCTCGGCATTCCGGCGGTCGGCGACATCCGCAACTGCATCGCGGCCCTGGCGGACTCTGAGCCGCTGATGGCCGAGTTGCTCCAGTATCGATTTCCAGGGGACGCCGATGGTGACGCGAGCCTGGGCGGCCACACGATAGGTAATCTGCTGATTGCAGCTATGGCATCGATTCAGGGCGACGACTTCGAGGAAGGCGTCCGGCAGATGAACCGCGTTTTGGCGGTTCGGGGGCAGGTCGTGCCTGCCACCGGCACTGCGGTCACGCTCCACGCTCGATTGCTCGGTGGTGACGAGGTTGTGGGGCAGTCGGAGATAGCCAAATCCACCAAGATCGATCGAGTCTGGCTCACGCCCGATGACGTGTCGCCCGGCGATGACGCCATCCGTGCCATCGATGAAGCCGATCTGGTGGTGATGGGGCCGGGAAGCCTGTACACGAGCATCATGCCGAGCCTTCTCCTGCCCGATCTCCTGGCGGCCGTGAAAGCCTCTCGGGCGGTAAAGCTCTTCATCTGCAACGTCGCCACTCAGAAGGGCGAAAGCCAGGGGTACGACCTGGCGGATCACTTTGCGGCGCTGGAACGGCATGCCGGCTCCGGCTGGATCGACGTCGTTCTGGCGAACAACCGCTTCGATGCCAAGCGGCCGGGTGGCTACGCGGCCGAGCCGGTGAAGCTGCGCTGGCCTCCGGTCCTGGCCCGCGCGGACGCGAACCTGCCGCGACTGGCGCTGAAGGAAGTCGTGGATTCGGAGAATGCCCACCACCATGACCCGGCCAAGCTGGCTGCGGCCGTCATGAAGGTGTACGAGCGGGAGTCCTACGGACGGCGCCGCTCGCGAGTCTCCCGGCCGGTTTAGGGCGCGCGGGCCGGCGTGACCACTGCGGAGCGCGATCTCGTCGAGTCGATTCGGGCGGAGCTTGCCGCTGTGGATCCGCCCCGCCGCTGCTGCCGTCTCGCCGAATCGGCAGGTCTCGAGGGCGCCTTCGAGCCGCGGCGCCGGACGATGGCCCGTCTGGAGTTGCGTCTCAGCCGCAGTCGGGCGGGGCAGGGGAGTGGCGCCGCGACCGCCGGGATGGCCGCCGCGCCGAGCGTTCCGGCCGGGCCGACCGCCGGGACGGCCGCCGCGCCGAGCATGCCGGCCGGGCCGACCGCCGCGTCCGCGTCGTCCCGTGGCCCTGCTGGATCCGCCGCGTCCGCCGTGCCAACCACGCCGCCGCCCGCCACGGGCTTGCCGGCCGCCACGCCGCCGCCCGCCGCGCCCGTCGTGCCAACCACGCCGCCGCCAACCACGCCGCCGCCCTTCGACTGGGCCCACGCCCCCGACCACTGCCGCGCCGCCTATCTGCGCGGCCGATTCCTGGCCCACGGTTCGCTGAGCCTCGCGTCCGGGCGCATGCATCTCGAATTCGTTCTGCCACAGGACGAGGCGAAGGCCCTGTCCGATCAGCTCAGCAGCATCGAGCTGGCCGCCACCTGGCGGATCCGGCGTGGCCGCGGCGTGGTCACGTGGAAGAGCGTCGAGACCGTCGTCACGTTCCTGAAGGTCGTGGGCGGCGGCTCGGCGCTTCTGGAGTTGGAGTCGCGCCAGGTTTCGCGCTCCGTCCGGGGCGACATCAACCGCGTCATCAACGCCGAGTCCGCCAACCTCGTCCGGGCTGTCGCCGCCTCCGCCCGGCAGATCGAGGCCATCGACATCCTCGCCGGCGACGGCCGCCTGGCCGAGCAGCCGTATCAGGTCCGACTCGTCGCGGACGCCCGTCGCGAGGAGCCCGAGTCCACATTCTCCGAACTCGCCGAGAAGCTCGGCCTGCATCGCTCCGCCGTGCAGCGCGCCGTGGAGCGCATCGAGCGGCTGGCACTGCATCCGGATGAGGGAGTGGGGAAGCGGCGCGCCAAGCGGCGGTAGAGAAGGCCAAGTACTGGGTCTTCGGGCGTCTCGAGTGGCTGCTACTTGGTCGCGGAAGTTGTGGTCCGAGATCGAGCGCGAAGCTCTGACCAGGCCGACGCCATTCATCGATCTCTCACTCGCCTGGCATCGGCGGCTCTATTAGGGTGTTCGCGTGCCCGAGCCAGATTACGTCGGCAACATTCGCGACAGCGATCCGGGGCATCCGTGTTTGGTCGGATATGAGGTCATTGTCGGCCCATCTCTCGGAGTCAGAGCAGCCGACGTTCCGAATGCGCTCGCAGCTTTCATCGGAGCGGCCGGGAATATGATCGTCACGCTCGATCGGGTCATCGCTCCCGGCGCAATTCCTTCCGACAGGCACCTGGTGCAGGCTGTCGTTCGTCTTTGCGCATACACCCACGGTGAGTGGATCCGTATCCACCCGTTCGCGAACGGGAACGGCAGAACAGCGAGAGTGTGGGCCAACTGGATCGCCGCCTGTTGTGGGCTGCCGCCTTTCGTGGCAATCAAGCCACGTCTGGGCCGCACGCTGTGCGCCGGAGCTGTCGCGCGCTCGATGAGTGGAGACCACCAGGTGACTGAGGCGCTGTTCCTGGAACTGCTCAACGACGCCTTTGCGGCGGTCCAGACGCCGTAGTCGCTGCTCGCTGCTCACAAGGCCCGGCCCCCAGGACCGGCCGCCAGTCCGGAGCCCCGGTTCTCAGCTGCCTTCGTAGAGCCTCTCGATCTGGGTCATTGTGAATCTGGGTCATTGTGCATTCGGCCGGCCGGCGGGCGGGGCGCTTGTCCGCAGATGAGATTGGCGCTCCGTATCAGCCCGCATCGCACTTTCCTGCCGGACTGGTCCCGCCCGCTACAATTACCACGCAGATTGCTGATCTAGCCGCCCTGTCCGAGCCGTCAATTCGGATCGAGCGGCACTGGGGTGAATACGAGCCATGGGCCCTGTAGAGACGCCAGGAATGGTGGAACTCCACGCCTACGGCGCTGATTGCCTTGTCTTCGGTGCGGTCGGGCTCGAGGATGCGCGGCTGTCGGATCAGCTGAACCGGACCAACGAGCTGCGCATCCTGGACGTTCGAATCGAAGACCTGGTCGACGGCCATGTGATCGAAATGCCGGAGCTTGTCGTCGCGCATGATGAGCTTTGCGCCGTATGGGCAGCGGGGCCGAGAGGGGACATCGCGCGCCGGCTCACCACCAGGACGGCGCGGGTGGAGATCGAAATTGGGCCGTACCGCGTGGAGGGCAGGGTTCACGGTCCGCCGGGCGGCAATCCGTTCGCATCCGTCTTGCGGCGCGGCACCTGGGTCCCGCTGACCGATAGCGTTGTGACCTATCGGCGGGGCGAGGAGGACGCGTGGGAACGGATCGCGACGCTCCTGGTTAATCGCCACCTGATGCTGCTCTTTCGGGAGTTGTAGCTGGCAAACTGAATTTTCAGATCTCTTCCCTTGGAAACGCAGTCATAGCACTATCGGCGATGAGGAGGACCGATGGCCGACACGACTCAGATTGTCCGCCAGGTTGGGGATGCGGAAAGCGTCGCGACGTTCGAATGGCGCGGCCTTCATGTCCATGTTGTCACCCTCAAGCCGCTGACCGACGAGCAGGTCCGGATGGTGGGACGAGCGTTGCCAAAGGTCACGGGTGTCGGTATGTTCGCCGACCTGGTAGGAATGCTCCTCGGCAGATCCGTTCGGATCAGGATGCAGCGTCCTTCGCCGGATGTACGCCTGAAGGTTGGGCTCTAGCCGTTTCATCGGAGACTACCGCGCGCCGGGTGGTAACGATGCGGTTCCTCTCCGCGATGCACCTCGCGGGTTCCCGGGGCGAGCCCGAGAAGGACGCACGATGCAGCTCATTGGGGCGCCTGACGTGCTGGGGCTCGCCTCCAGGGGTGACGCTCAGGGGTTGATCCACGCACTCAAGTACGACAGGGGTGGTGCCGGTTCGATGCACCACGGGGTGCGGGCGGCGGCCGCCGCGGCACTGGGCCGAATTGGTGGTGATGGCTCGGTCGAGGCACTGATCGCGGCGCTCAAGTACCCGGACAGTTCCGACGTTCACTGTGCTGCCGCAGAGGCCCTCGGCAAGATCGGCGACTCGCGCGCCGTGGTTCCTCTTGCGGAGGCTTTGGCGGGCCCCGACTCCAATTCGTATGAACGCGAAGCAGCCACTCTTGCTCTTGGTGAGTTGGGCACGGCCGGCGCGGTGGAGCCGCTCATCACGGCGTTGAGGGACGAGATCCGGGAGGTACGGCGCGCGGCCGCGGTGGCGCTCGGTGAGGTGGTGGGCTCTGAGGTGGTGGACTCTGCCGCCACCGAGTCTCTGATTGCGGCCTTAGAGGACCCGGACGCCGATGTCCGTGAGGTGGCCACCGAGGATCTTGGAAAGATGGGCGATGGGGCGGTAGAGCCTCTGATGGTCGCCGTCATCGCTCCAAGCAGTCTGGTCCGGGCTGCCGCGGCGAAGGCGCTGGCCAGGGTCTTGGTTTCGATTAGCCCGCCGGCGGTAGAGGCGCTTTCGGGTAGAGTCGATTTACTGGTGGTTTGCCTTGACAGTCGCGACGCGGCGCTCCGCAAGTCCGCCGCGCGGCTGCTCGGCAAGATCGGAAACGTTCGGGCCATTGAGGCGCTGGTGGGGGCACTTACCAGTGACAGCCCGGGTGTGGTTGAGGCTGCTGCCGACGCGCTGGAAGGATTGCGATGGCGGCCTGAGATGACTGCTTCAGGTGCGGCCTACTGGGCGTCTCAAGGCGATTCGGAGAAGTGCGTCGAGATTGGCGCAGTTGGCGTCCCTTCGCTCATAGCCGCTCTCGGAGGTTTGCATCAGACCACGAGGCTGACTGCTGCCAAGGCACTTGTGCAGATGGGCGCGCCGGTCGTTGGCTCCCTCATCGAGGCGTTGGCGGACGGGGCCAGGCGGGTCCGCTCGAATGCCGCACGCGTGCTCGGGGATATCGGCGACGTGCGTGCGGTGGGGCCCTTGGTTGCCGGCCTCTCAGATCGAAACGAAGGTGTGCGAATCGCCGCCCGCGACGCGCTGGTCGAGATCGGCGCGTCGGCCGTCCAGCGGCTGATTGAGGTCTTGCGTGGCTCGCGCGAATGGGAGGTCTACCTGTGTGAACTGGCTGCTCAGGCCTTGATGCTGATCGGATCACCGGCCGTGGAGCCGTTGATAGCTGCCCTTGAGGACAAGGATGTGCTGGTTCGCTGGACCGCCGCCGAGGCGCTTGGCAAGATCGGCGACAAGCGGGCGGTGTCGTCGCTTGTCGCGGCACTCAGGGATAGCGACGTCTCAGAGGCTGCCTCCGAAGCTTTGCGTCTGCTCGGTTGGAAGCCGGCCGGGGCGGAGGCGGTCGTGGCGTTCTCGGCGGCTGCAGCAGAGCCGGCCGGGGTTGGGGCGATCGAGGTCCATGCCGACCAGCCACTCGTTGGCGTGTTCAAGCACCGAGCCGATGGCGCGGATCTGGATGACGACGAAGATGCCATTCTCCCGCCGGGCGAGGTGGTCACGGGAGAGTAGCGCCGCGGAGCCCCGGGTTGAGGAGTGGCCGAGTGGTTCAGAGCCGGTGGGAAGCCCCGGGTTGGGGAGTGGCCGAGTGGTTGAGAGCCGGTGGGAAGCCCCGGGTTGGGGAGTGGCCGAGTGGTTGAGAGCCGGTGGGAAGCCCCGGGTTGGGGAGTGGCCGAGTGGTTCAGAGCCGGTGGGGAGTGCCG
>DASVKT010000158.1:0-2414 GCA_036385235.1 Candidatus Limnocylindrales bacterium
GCTGTCATGTCGTCGCGTACATCGACAACGGGCTCGGCATCGAGAACGGCGAGCAAGGAACGGCTGTCTCAGTGTGCACAGGCGTGCGCGCGCCTTGGACGACGCTTTGGCCGAGCCTCCGGACCATCTCCTGAAGTCTCACTCGGCCGACCCGAAGAAAGTGCGGAGAGCGACGCGGGTTCACGGAGGAGGAGCGCAGGCTCCAACGAAGCGCTGTACCGCCCGCGAGGCGACTACCTTTCGCCCGAACCGCCCGTCGCCGAGCCGGCCGTCCAGGCCGAGGCGGGCGCGAGCACCGGAGCGAGCGCACCTAAAGGTGCGTGAGCGAGGAGCGCAGTGCCCAACGACGGTCTGGATGGCCCGCGAGGCGACTACCTTTCGCCGGCTCTCCTCCCGACCAGCCACCAGGCGAAGGGGAAGATGCCCGCCGCAATGGCCAGCTTGACCGCATCGCCGATCACGAACGGCGTGAGCCCCGTGGCGATCGCGTCCGCGGGTCCCTTGTTGAGCGAGAGGGCCAGCCACGGCACGCCGATGGCGTAGATCAAGACCTCGCCCAGGATCATCGCCCCGATCGCGCCGCCTATGTGACGATCCCAGCCCATCTCCGCCAGCCATCCAACCAGCACACCGGCGAAGAGGAAGCCGACAAGGTAACCGCCTCGCGGGCCCAGGGCCAGGCCGCTCGAGCCGAAGCCGACGATCGTGCCCAGGCCATGCTGCTGCTGTGCGTAGACCGGCAGGAAGAGCCCCAGGATCAGATAGAGGGCCACCGACAGCCCGCCGCGGCGAAGACCCAAGGCACCGCCGACGACGAGGACGGACAGTGTCTGACCCGTGATCGGAACGGGATTGTCGGGCAATGAGATCGCAACGTTGGCCGTGAGAGCGATGAATACGGCCCCGATGGAGATGAGGGCTATGTGGCGAAGCCTCGAACTCATCCGTTCGCCGATGCGAACCGGGACCAGGAAGTCGCCGATTGTGATCCCCCTCTCGGCGGCGGGGAGGCGATTCAGATGTCGGGTCGCGAGCATGCGTGGTCTTCCCTGTGGTGGCGCATCCATTGGCCTGGACCCTACCTCCGGCCCAAGAGCGACGAGTGTAGCAAACGAACTAGCTAAGCCGGGCGGCGGTCCGCCCGGAGCGTCGGCTCTACTCGTACTTGACGGCGCGGACGATCGAGAGCCGGCTGGCCAGACCAGCAGGATAGATCGACGCGGTCACGCTGATGAGTACACCGAAGAATACGGCCAGCGCGATCGACGCCCACGGCGGATCTACGACGAGCCCGAAGCCTCCGCTCGACCAGACGACCAGAAGCGCGCCCACGCCGACCCCGATCAGGGCGCCGACCACAGCGCCCGCAATACCCAGAATCCCGGCCTCGAGAACCACCATGCCCCAGACCTGGCGACTCGTCATGCCCGTGGCGCGAAGAACGCCGATCTCGCGGACCCGCTCGAGTACGCTCATGGAAAACGTGTTTACCATGCCGAGCCCGGCGATCAGAACGGCGATGAGGGCAAGCGCATCGAGAAGTCGGAAGATCCGATCGAGGGCGTCACCCACCGTCCCCTGGACTCGGCTGAGGTCCGAGGGCTCCATGGCATATTGCGTAGCGAGTGCGTTGACCGCCGCGCCGGCCACGGACTCCTGACCCGCGACGAAACGGACGGCGAAGAAGTCGGCTCCCGCTGCGCCGAAAGACCCGGCGTCCGGCCAGCCGATCAGAATGGCTTCCTGAGACTGGCTTGGGATGGAGTGGGCCACGATTCCCACCACTCTCAGCCGAGTTGGAGTTGGGCCGGTGGCGAAAGAGAGCGTGTCGCCGAGACGAACGCCGCTCTGTTGCGCCAGCGATTGCGGAACGATGACGCTTCCTCCGACGTCCAGGGCCGTCAGGGCTGCAGTCCGATCGCCTCCACCCGAGACGAAGACGAGGCGCCCGTCGTCGAGATAATCCTTACCGGCGATGGCGGCCGCTTCCTGACGGACGCCCTGGAACGGCACTCCGAACATCCCAATCGGCGAGACCGACTTCACACCCGGGACCGCGGCCAATTGGCTGGGGATCTGTCCCGTCGGTGGGACGGGGCGGATCGAAGTCACAAGCTCGCTACCGGGGATCGTCTCCGTGAGCCACGCGGCCCCGATCTTGCGGACGCCCTCGGCGGCCGTGCCCAGAGCCACGACCATCGCAAGACCAACCACGAGCGCACCGGCAGTCAGGGCTGTGCGACTCCGGTCTCGCCCGAGTGAGCTTCGCGCCAGGCGCTCCTCGCTACGGAAGATCCGGAACGGCAGGCCGGCCACGCGCAATACCGGCACCAGAATCAGCGGCACGAGTAGAACTGCCCCGAGCAGGATGCCGTAGACGACCAGCGGTCCCCACACTCCTGAGCCCGCGGCGG
>DASVKT010000159.1:0-1663 GCA_036385235.1 Candidatus Limnocylindrales bacterium
TCAGCGCGACGGGGTACGAGCTCGTGCTCGCAAGCACGATCTCGGCCGCGCCCAGCACCATGCCGCCGCCGATGAGAACCCGGAGCCGCGGCCTTTGCAGTGTCGCGGCCGTAAGGGCGGCGATGAGCGCCCCGGCTCCCAACGATGCGTACAGGACCCCAAACCCGCTCGGCCCCACGTTCAGGACTCCAGCGGCCATCACCGGAAGAACGACGTTGAAGTTCATGCCGAACGTGGCAACGAATCCGATGACGCTGATGGCCAGCAGGACGACCGGCGTATGCCAGACATACCGAAGACCCTCGCCAAGGTTCTCCCGGACCGCAGCCAGGCTCCGGGGCATGGCGAGCCGATCTGACGGTCTCAACTCACTGTCGCGCATTGCCAGCAACCCGACGATGACGGCCGCATAGCTGAGCCCGTTGAAGAAGAAGCAGAGCGCCGTTCCGAGGAGGCCGATGAGGATTCCGCCGATGGCGGGCCCCACGATCCGGGCGCCGTTGAAGACGGCCGAGTTCAGAGCCACCGCGTTGGCGATGTCGTCACTGCCCACCATCTCGATCACGAAAGACTGGCGTGCCGGCATGTCGACCGAGTTGACCAGACCGAGGAGGAACGCCAGGGCGAACACATGCCATACCTGGACGACCCCGAAGTAGACCAGCGCGGCCAGGACGAGTGCGAGCAGGCCGGCCGCCGTCTGGGTTGCGATGACCGTCATTCTCTTGGGCCAGACGTCGGCGATGATCCCTCCGAAGAGGCCCAGCACGAGGACCGGCAGAAACTGGACCGCGCCCAGGAGGCCGAGATACACGACAGCCTGGTTGGATCCGACGAGGGTGATGATCAGCCAGCCGAGGGCCAGGGACTGCATCCAAGTGCCGGTGACCGAGACCAGCTGGCCGAAGAAGAACAACCGGAAGTTGCGGTGCTTGAGGGCCCGGCCCGTCGCCGTGAGGCGGACCCTCCCGCCCAGGATCACGTGGCGCCCTCGTGCCCAATAGCCGGCCGCTCATCTGTAGTCTCAAAGGAGCGATGCTCGCCGCGCATCAGGGACGCGACCGCGCCAAGGGCGCTCGCCACGACTCCCGCCCCGAAGGCGAGGTGCAGAGCGTTCATGAACGGCACGAGGCTGATGCCCCGGCCGCCGATCTGCGTGCCCGAGAAGATCGCCACGAGCACCTTTGGGTCCATCGAGCTGGTGACAAGGCCGATGGCGAGAGCGATCGAGACCACGAACCCGGACTGAATCAGCATCATCCGCGTGCCGGCGCCTACGCCCCGCTTGTCCGGCGGGACCACGCCCATCACGGCGCTCGTGTTGGGCGAGTTGAAGATGCCGGAGCCCGCTCCAACGACGAGTTGCCAGAACGCCAGCTGCCAGTATGGAGTCGTTGTCTCGAGAGTCATCAGGCCCGCAAGGCCGAGGCCCGTGATCACCATCCCGGCCGTCGCCAGCGCCCGGGAGCCGTACCGGTCGGCGAGCACGCCACTGATCGGCGAGAGCACGATCAGCCCGATCGCGAGCGGCGCCAGCATGATGCCGGCCGTGACCGGGTCCTCGCCTCGAGCGCCCTGCAGGTAGAACACCAGGAGGAAGAGCACGCCGTTGCGGGCGATGGCGTTCAGGAAGCCGGTCAGGTTGCCCATGGCGAAGAGCCGG
>DASVKT010000160.1:0-2504 GCA_036385235.1 Candidatus Limnocylindrales bacterium
CAGGTCAAAGCCACGCAGCTCGCGGGCGAGCCAATCACGGCCGTCCTGACCCGAGCGCCCGGCAACGACGCTCCCTTTGGCGGCGTCAAGGTGCTCACCGAACACGGATGGTTTGCCGCGCGACCCTCCGGTACCGAGAACGTGTACAAGATCTACGCCGAAAGCTTCCAGGGGGAAGAGCACCTGGAGCAGATCATCGGCGAGGCGCAGACTGTCGTGTCGGAGGCGCTGGCGGGCGCGGACTAGCAGCGTGAATCTGCGCGCCTTGCGGACCGCCGGTGTGATAATCGGCGCGACCCGAGAAGGCCTGAAGTGGTGCTGCGTGCCGCTGTAATGAAGCGGCGCCGGCCCAACCGCTCCAATCGGGCCGACCGCGTACAGTGGTTGCGTGCACGCAACGAACCCGCAAGACCGGAGAGCCACCGTTCCCAATCCAAAAGTACCGGTGGGGTGGGCCGTAAGGCTGTACTTGACGGCGCGCGAGCCTCGTGTAGCGTGTCCAGCACATGGCCCGCAGCTAGAGTGGCAACGGTGGATCAGCCTCAGCGCCAGAATGTAATGACGATAAAGCCAAGCCAGGCGGTCACATCGCTCAACCGCGAGTTTCGCGGCATCCTCGTTTCCGAGGAAGCCGCCAACTTGGGCCGAGCGGTGGCTCAGATCGTCCGGGGCGATGGTTGGCGCGAATCAAAGGGATCGGCAGTGCTCGTCGATGCCATAGCCGGTTGGCTCGGCCGTGACTGCGTCACCGGGCTCGGCTTCTATGCCAACGGCGCAGGTCCCGTCGAGATCGTGGCCAAGGTGGGCTCTTACTTCATCACCGGCCACGGCATCGAGAACGAAGACGATCTGACTCGCAACGCGTGTGAGCGAAACCGCGCACGGTTCAGTCAGTCGCGTCTCGATGAGTTCGACCCGGGCTCGCTACCGGCGCGGTTCACCTGGGGCAGCCCGCTCGCGCAGCGCACGGCCGATCGGCTGGCGGTTCTGCTGGCCGAGGGAATCGACCCGGAGATCGCCCGAGTTGTCCTCGGCGCCTGACGCCCTCGGATAGCGGCTGCCGCCGACATCCGGAAACGAAACCGGCGCCGATGGACGCCGGTTTCATCGATTCCCGGGTTCCGCCGCTCGCACTCGGACGACGGTCTGGGGATTCCGCTCAGCAGGCCGCCGGACCGAGCAGCTTCCCGGAAACGTCGAGACCGTACCCGTACGGGAACACGGCGCCCTGGCACGCCGTCTTGCCCATGCGGGCAGCGTCGGCCGGCGTCCTGGGCCACGTGTAGGTCGTCGTGCCGACGAACGGCTTGTCGCCGAGGAGAACGTCGGCGAGCCCTTCGACCTCGGTCCCGGGCAGCCAGGCCGCAACGACGGCGTCGGCCTGGCCGATGATCCCGTCGAGCATCATTGGCCGGCCGGAATAGATCACGACGACGAGCTTGGTGACCAACGGCTTCATCTTCGCGATGAGAGCGACGTCGGCGTCGGGTAGCTGGAGCGTGGGCGAGTCGCCCTTTCCTTCCGCGTATGGCTGCTCGGCCACCACTACGATCCCAATGTCGGCCTTTGTTCCCGAATCGAAGGCGGCATCCGCCTTGTAGGTCAGGCTGCTGCCCAGCTGAGTCTGGAGAGCCTGCACGAGCGTTGTGCCCGTGGTGGTGGGACCGGCGCTGCCCTGCCAGCTGATCGACCACCCGCCCAGAGCGATGCCGATGTCGTCGGCGGCCTCGCCGGCGATCAACACCTTCTGGCCCGATTTCGCGATGGGCAGGACTTTGGAGCCGGCCTTGAGAAGCACGGCCGACTCTGCGACTGCCTGGCGGGCGACAGCTCGGTTCGCAGCCGAGCCAACCTGGTCCGCTTGGCCAGATGGCGGCATGGGGTTCTCGAATAGACCCATCTCGAACTTCACTTTGAGGATCCGCGCAACCGCATCGTCGATGCGGGTCTGGGCGACGCCGCCGTCCTGGACGAGGCCCTTGAGTGTCGAGTCGAACTTGGCCCAGTCGTCGGGCACCATGGCCATGTCGATCCCGGCATTGATGGCCTGCTTCACGGACGCCGCGTAGTCGCTGGGATCGATAAGGTCGATTGCGCCCCAGTCGGAGACAAGGAACCCGGTGAAGCTCAGCTGGCTCTTGAGGACGTCGGTGAGCCAGTGCTTATCCCCCGTGACCTTGCCGCCCTCCTGCGTGCTCGAGAACGAAACCATGATGATTCTGGCGCCGTTCTGGACCGCGTCCTTGTAGGGAGGCAGGAACATCGACTCGATCTGGGCGTTGATCATGTTGTCCGTGCCTCGGTCGAGCGGAGCGTCCTGCCCCGTGCCGTAGGCCGTTCCGCCATCGCCGATGTAGTGCTTCGGGTCGCCCACAACCGTGTTGGGGTCGGTCAGGCTCGTTCCCTGGAGGCCCTTGAGGCACGCGGTGCCGAGTTGGGTTACCAGCTCCGTATTCTCACCGTAGCCCTCGTAGGTTCGGCCCCACCGGATGTCCTGCGGCACG
>DASVKT010000161.1:0-5481 GCA_036385235.1 Candidatus Limnocylindrales bacterium
GTGGTTGAGAGCCGGTGGGAAGCCCCGGGTTGGGGAGTGGCCGAGTGGTTCAGAGCCGGTGGGGAGTGCCGGCGGGGGAGAGTAGAGCCGGGGGGAGTGGAGCGCCGGAGATTGGGCAAATCGTTGCCGGGCGTAGTTGCCTGGCAATGTGCGCTTGCGCGAGCGAAGGTGGAATTGGGGGCCGCCAAACCGCCCTGATAGAATTCGGCCGATGAAACTCGCCTCACTGCCACTGAGAGCCGGAGCCTGGCGCTGGCTGCCGGTTCTTTTCTGGGCCGGCTTTATCTTCTTGCTCTCGGCCACGTCCAATCTGCGGTTTGTTTCGGCGAACGACGTGGACTTCGTTGTCCGCAAGGCCGGCCACATGTGCGCCTTCGGCATCCTGGCGGTGTTGCTCTGGCAGGCCCTGGCACCGGCGCTCTTCCGGCTGCGCGGCATGGCCTTGTGGGGCCTGGCCTGGGTTCTGACCGTTGCCTACGCCGCCTCGGACGAGTTCCACCAGTCTTTCACCGCCGGCCGGCACCCTGCCGTCACTGACGTGGCGATCGACGCGGCCGGAGCTTTGCTCTTTCTGGTCGCGTTGGCCGTGTGGTTGCGGTGGTGGCGGGGCCGGGCGGCTCCTAGGAGTCTGCGTCGGTATTCCGAATCTGGAGAATAGGCCCCCACTTCAGGCCACAGGAGGGCTCGAAATAGGGCGGGGCCTCGTGAGAGGCATTACTGACGCAGACTCCTAGCGTCGCGACCCGCATATCGCTCGACGATTCGGTCGGGCACCTCGAACTCACAACTCGCAATTGTTCGACTGGCTCGAACAGGAATCCGGGTTTGGACCGGAATCTGGGACGGAACGAGCGTCGAGGAACCCGGCAGAGCTCTTCTTGGGCCCGAATCCGGCCATTTCCGCACGATCCCGGTGCCTCCGAGGCGAATCGACAAGCTGGCAAGGCCTGATCTGAGCACGCGAAGCCGATCTCGGCAGATTCATGTTCGACTGGCTCTAACATTTGCGACATCTGATGCCCAGGCCGGCGTTCTGGGCGAGAGAGCGCCGTCACTCGGACCGGCGAGCCCCACCCCTGCGGCGAACGGGTCAGCGGTCGCGAACCGGGCACCTTCTTGCGGATCGGGACACTAGCGGCACCGCGGAGCCGGTCTCGGCCGCGCCGGAGCTGCAGAAGTTGCGGAATGCCACTGGTACTTGCGCCGTGTGAGGATCTAGATGGACTCGGACGGCCGGTCACTGTGGGCTGAGCGTGGTTCGGGTCGCCGGGAGCGCTCCGGAGGTCGATTCGCCGCTCAGCGGAGGCCGAATCGGTCGAATCTCGTGCGCCGCGCAACTGGTGCTTGCATTCCGCAAGATCGGTGGTTCCGTCCGGTCGCTCGGGTCTTGCGGCCGCGCGCCCGGGGCCGCAGAAACGGGCGGGTGCCAAAATGGTGAAGCCGCTGGACTGCCCGCCTGGTCGGGCCTCGCCGGGGTTTGCAAGAGCGGTGCCAGTCGCCCGGGTGCCCTACGCTCGCCCCGCGCCCGCCACTCGGCCCACGCTCGCCCCGCGCCCGCCACTCGTCCCCCGCGACGCCCGAGACACCGGGCCTTGGCGTAGGATCTGCCAGGCGGCGCCCCAGTGAGGCGGTGCGAAACCCTGAGGGTTGCGATTGTTCTGGCTTCTCGTGCCACTGTGGTTCTGCGCGGTGGTCATCGTCGCTTCCGGTCTCACCTGGACCGGCTTTGAGTGGCGTCGGTGCCCTGTTGCCGCGCGGCGGATGGCGCCCGTCGTCCTCTTCATCTGGTTCGCATACTGGGGCTGGTCGTCAATCGCGGGCGCTTTCACAGACTGGCCGGCTCACCTGGACACCGTCGGAATTGATGGGCGGCTCTATTACCGGGCCGCGGCCATGTTCATGCACGGCGGCGATCCCTGGACGGCCTACACCTCGACCAACACCTGGCCGCCCGGTAGCACCCAGGTTCACTTCTTCTTCACCGGCCCGCCGCCCACGGTTCTCGCCTTCGTTCCGTTTGTGTGGATACCTGAGCCGATCTTCGTGGCCGGCTGGATGGCGCTCACGATCGCGGCGGCGTTCTACACGCTCCGGCGCTTGCACCTGCCGTTCTGGTGGGTCCTCTTCCCGCCGATGATGCAGGGCATCCTTGTAGCGAACCCGCAGGTCGTCTGCCTCGCCCTGATGCTGGCGGGCTCCAGCTGGTTGCGGGCACTTGCGGCGCCCATGAAAGCCTACGCGTTGATACCGATGGTCGCGCTCAGGCAGTGGCGGGCGTTGGTAATTCTCGCGCTGGCCGGTCTTGCTTCAATCGTGCTGTTCTGGCCGCTTTGGTCGATGTATCGGGCCGACTTTGCGGCCACGGACAAGTGGCTCGTGGAAACGACAGGAGGCGGCTGGTCCGCCGCGCGCGATCCGGGACTGTGGGCAGTTGCGGCCGTCCTGGTAGTGCTTCTCGCGCTGATGAACCGCCGCGACGCCGGCTGGCTGGCTGTTCCGTCGCTCTGGCCGGCATCGCAATTCTTCTACGCGACATTCGTCCTGCCGTTGCGATCGCCGTGGCTGGCTGCAGTGTTGGCGGTGTCGCATAGGGTGGAGTACCCGAGGATGTCGGAGATATTGGTGGTGTATCTGGCGTTCCGCGTGGTCCACGGAGTTCTCGGCCGGATAGGCGTCGGGGCCCTGGTATGGCGAATGAACCCCCGGTGGGCGGCCCGATTACGCACTTCCGCGACCGATATGGCCGGCCCGAGTGAGCGCGAGACTATCTCGCTGGACTGAGGGTGCCTAGTAGGCTAGGAAGCGGCTAGGCCTTGTGGCGCTCCCTGAGCCGCGCAATGACGGCGGCCGGCGGCAGGCCGCGCTCTCGGAGGAGAACGAGGGTGTGATACAGCAGGTCAGCGACTTCGCCGGTCAGATCGTCGCGGGTCTTGGCGCGAGCGTCCGGCCGGGCCACGGCGTCATCCTTGGCGGCCATCAGGACTTCGGTGGCTTCCTCGGTGACCTTGCGAGCTGGCGCATCGACGCCACCCGCCACGAGGCGGGCGGTGTAGGAGGCGGTTGGGTCGGCAGTCGCGCGCGTGTCGATCGTGGCCCAGAGGGTCTCCAGCCAGGCAAAGTCCTGGCCGGCGGCGAGTGGCGGCGCGGCGGACCCGGCGGACCCGGCGGACCCGGCGGACCCGGCGGCACCCGCAACTGAGACCGGCGCCACCACCGCATTCGCCACGTCAAAGCAACTGCGCGTATTGCGGTGGCACGTTGGCCCCGTCGGGTCCACCTGGAACAGAAGCGCGTCGCCATCGCAATCGATCGCGATGTCCACAAGCTTCAGGACATTGCCGCTGGTTTCACCCTTGCGCCAGAGGCGGTCGCGGGAGCGCGAGTGGAAGTGGACATCGCCGCTCGCCAGAGTGGCGGCCAGCGCCTCGGCGTCCATGTAGGCGACCATCAGAACGCGGCCGTCGGCGGCATCCTGTACGACGCCCGGGACCAGTCCGGACGGACCCCAGGCAACATCTTCTCCGATGAACTGCTTGCCGCTCATGCGCCGGTCTCCTCGATTTGACGGACGGGCAAACCGGCCCCCGCCATGGCTGCCTTGACGTCGGCTATCGAAAACATCCGACGGTGGAAGATGGAGGCCGCAAGCACCGCGTCGGCCTTGCCGTCTCGAACCGCAGTGACGAAATCATCGGGCCCGGCCGCACCGCCGGAAGCGATCACGGGCACACGCACGCGCGTGGCGATCTGTGCCAAAAGCTCCGTGTCGAAGCCGCTGCGTGTCCCATCGCGGTCCATCGACGTCACCAGCAGCTCGCCCGCGCCCATGGCCACGGCCTTCATCGCCCATTCGATCGCGTCGAGGCCGGTGATTCGGCGCCCGCCGTGAGTGACGACTTCCCATCGAAGCTCGGCGCCTTCGTCGCGCGGCAGACGTCGGGCATCGATGGCGCAAACCACGGCCTGACTGCCGAAGCGCTCGGCGCATGCGGTCAGGAGTGAGGGAGTGGCCACGGCCGCGGTATTGAACGAGACCTTGTCCGCGCCCGCCCGAAGGACGTCACGCATCTCCTCGACACTGCGCACGCCACCGCCAACGGTGAGCGGCACAAAGGCGCGGGAGGCGGTCCGGCGGACCACTTCCAGCATGGTTCCGCGGCGCTCGTGAGCGGCGGTGATGTCCAGGAAGACGATCTCGTCGGCGCCTTCGTGGGCGTAGCGCTCGGCGAGCTCGGCGGGATCGCCCTCATCGGTGAGGTTGAGGAACTTGGTGCCCTTGACGACGCGGCCCTTGTCCACGTCCAGGCACGGGATCACTCGGCGGGCAAGCATCAGGCGAGCCCTCCGGTCGTCCCGGATTCGGCGGCGCCAGTCGCGGGGCCGCCGGCGCCACCGATGCCCCGAGCAGCCACAGACGCAGCCACGAGCCCAACGAAATTCGCCAGCACCTGCAACCCCGCCTCGGACGACTTTTCCGGGTGGAACTGCACACCGAACAGCGAGCCCTGGGCCACGGCACTGACGAATGGCCGGCCGTGCGTTGTGCGGGCCAGGACCACGCTCTCGTCCGTCGGCGACGGCGCGTACGTATGCACGAAGTAGAAGTACGCGCCGTCCGGAACCCCGTCGAGCAGCGGGTGCTGCCGGACGAAGTTCACCGAGTTCCAGCCGATGTGCGGCAGTGTCGGCGCATCGACCAGCTCGACAGTCCGCCCGGCAAGCAGGCCCAGAGTCTCGACGTCACCCTCATCGCTGGCGTCGAATAGGACCTGAAAGCCGAGACAGATACCGAGACACGGACGACCCGCGCGAACCCAATCGCGCAACGGCTCAATCAATCCACGTTCCCGAAGGTGGTCCATCGCGGAACCGGCCGCACCCACTCCGGGCACGACGATGGCGTCCACGCCGACGAGGCCGGCCGCATCCTCGGCCACGCTCACTTCGGCCCCAACCGCTGCCAGGGCCTTGGTGATACTGACCATGTTTGCGGCGCCGTAATCCACGACGGCCACCTTGACGGCACCGCTCATCCGAGAGCGCCCTTTGTCGATGCGGGCCCCTGCCGCCGCGGATCCACCGTGACGGCCGCACACAGCGACCTGCCGAGCGCCTTGAACGCGGCCTCGGCCAGGTGGTGATCGTTGCGGCCCCGGCCCTTGATATTGAGCGTGATGCCACCTGCCCGCGCCAGCGACTCCAGGGCATGTTCGATCAGCTCGAGCGGCAGCTTGCCGGCACGCTTGCCCTTGAACGGCAGATCCACGACGGCGTACGGCCGGCCGCCCACGTCGACGACGCAAGTGGCCACGGCTTCGTCCATCGGCACGGCGAAGTGGCCGAAGCGCGTGATGCCCGACCGATCGCCCAGGGCCTGAGCCAGAGCCGCGCCCAGAACCAGCGACACGTCCTCAACGGTGTGGTGTTCGTCGATCACGAGATCGCCGGCCGCCTCGACATCGAGGTCGAAGAGGGCGTGGT